>QMZZ01000032.1 GCA_003663445.1 Candidatus Aenigmatarchaeota archaeon
CCCCAGGCAAAGAAGAACCTGAAGCCAGGGATAATACCGGTATCGGCAGAAGCAGAACTGACTCTGCGGAAAGCAGCAGATGCCGGGTTTATCAGCTACCTTCCGGGCTCTTCTGATTTCGAAATCCTTAAGCCGCTCTCTCCTGAGCAGGAAAGGGCCCTCGAATATATCAGGGAGAATGTCTTGAAACCCTTTGGCTCAACAGGGGTGCAGAAATGCCTGAATAAAGCTGTTTTCGACCTGCTGGGTTATAGGGTTGTTTATCCTGTTGCGAACCTCAGCAAGCTTTCGGATAAAGAGGGCAGAATTCTTCCGGATGCTTTCCTTGTCAAGCCAGGGACCAGGCTGAAGGAATTTGCGTACCAGATCCATACCGAGCTGGGTGAAAGGTTTTTGGGCGGAATAGGGCTTGACAGGAAAAGGCTTTCAGCCGATTACGAGCTTCAGGATGGTGATATCATCGAGATCCTGGTGAGATAATGCTCTATCTAATCTCCCTGGGTTTGTGGGACGAAAAGGATATGAGTTTAAGGGCTTTAGAGGCAGGAAGGAAATGCAAAAAGCTTTACCTGGAACTTTACACATCCCCCTGGTTCGGAAGCCGGAAGGAGCTTGAAAGGCTTTTCGGAAAACCGATCGAGCTCGTGGGGAGGCAGAAGCTTGAGGAAGGGATTTCAGGGCTTATAGAGGAGGCAAGGAAAACGGATGTTGGAATCCTGGTCCCAGGGGATGCCCTTTCAGCAACAACACACCTGAGCATCCTTGCTGAAGCAAAAAGGCAAAAGGTCAAAGCCAGGGTCATCCATGGTTCGAGCATCCTTACCGCCATAGCCGAATCAGGTCTTTCCCTCTACCGCTTTGGTCAAACTGTAACGCTTCCCAAGGATGGACCGAAAAAAAGCTTCTGGGATGCTGTTAGAAAAAACCTTAGGGCAGGACTGCATACCTTGGTTTTACTCGAACCAGGTCTGGGTCTTGAAAGGGCTTTGAAGCTTTTGAAGCTTAGAAGACCCCTGGTTGCAGGGTGCAGGTTCGGAGGGGAGACGTTGATAAGGTATGGGAGACCTTCTAAGCTGAAGGAGCTCGGGGATTGTCAGCCAGCTGTCTTGGTAATACCTGCAAAGCTCAGCTTCTATGAAGAGGAGTTTTTAAGCATCCTGGCAAAAGAATAAATATGCTGACAGAGATCGATATCCTGATGAGGATACTTCTTTCCGCTGCTCTGGGTGGGCTTATCGGATTCGAGAGACAGAGAAGACATCGTTCTGCCGGGTTCAGGACAAACCTGCTGGTTTGCCTTGGGGCATGCCTGATAACGATGACATCTTTAGACGCCTTTTCAGGAGCCGATCCTGCAAGGGTGGCTGCCGGGATAGTGACAGGTATCGGTTTTTTGGGAGCAGGAACGATCATCAGAACAAGAGGGGCAGAAAGCCAGGAAAGGATTGAGGGCCTGACCACGGCAGCAGTCCTGTGGGTTGTTGCAGGGATAGGTCTTGCAGTTGGTGCAGGATACTACTTTGCAGCTATCGTTTCAACAGCCGTCATTTTCCTGGTCCTTTGCGCGAAGAGGATCGAGCGCTGGATGGAGTAGACCATCTCGGCAGGACTTCTTCGAGCTTCCAAACCCAGTTCAATCTCCAGTCCCGCCAGAGCCCGAGAAGGAAATTCTTCGGAAGCCCGAGCTTTTGGGTCAGCTCCCTGAACCTTTCCTCAACGGCTTTTTTGGGATGATCCTTTCTTCTCCCTTCCCTTGTCCACTCCTCGATAGGTGCTATCTCGAGCATGGCTTTAAGAACCCTTTCAGCAATCCTGCGTGCAGGAAGACCCGGATGGTAAACCAGCCTTTTGTCTCTAAGGTGCCAGTGGCGCAGCTTGAGCCTGTGTAAAGCCGGGAGGTCCTCATCCCAGAGCCCGACTACCAGGAAGCGGAGATCACGGCAGTAGAGCAGGTAACGGAAAAGTTTTGTCAGGATCCCCTCTTCATGCTCGTGTGAGGGCTTGATTATCTTTGCTGTCAGGATCTCCCAGGCAGTATCGGTGGTTTTATCGTAAACATCGAAGATGCAGAAGCTATCCTGCCTTACCTCCTTTTCGACCTCATGACCCATTCGCTTGAGCTTTCTGACCAGAAACTCCTCTGCCTCCTGATGTAATTCTCTATACATTCAGTAAAGCCCCTATAAGTTCTTTCCCCTCCTTTTCATGGAACCAGGGAGGATCCCATTTCTCTACTATCCTTCTTCTTTCAGCCCAGACATGCTTCCGCTTTATCGGATCCCATCCCTTCTTCTTCACGATTTTCCAGTAAAGCAGGATCCCCTTCCTTTGCCATCCAGGCGTTCTATCAAGCGGTTTTCCAAGGGATCGGCAGAGATCGAAGAGCTGAGGCGTTTTTAAACCTGTCAGCTTTCTGGTAGCTTGCCTTGCAGAGAGTCCCTGCTTTCTCAGAAGCCAGTAAGCCCATGCATTATTATGGTTCCTGAAGCACTCTGCCTGCCTCCACCTCAGATATCTGAGAACCGTCCTTTTCGGCATCGGTATCACCCTGCAGTCAAAGGCAGCGGGCTTGCCGAATTTCAGGGAGAAAATGGCCGAAGCTATCCCTGCTAAAATGGAATCGAGCTTTTCGATCCTTTTGAAGCCTGATGGTTTCAGAAAGAGCAGGTTTATCTCATCAGAAAACAGGTAGGCTAGCTGACCGTTGAAAAGCTTTAAAAGCTCCCTGGCTATCCTGACGAGAGTCCTTGCAAGCCTTAAATCGAAAGGTTTCTTGAAGCCCTGGCAAACCCTATGAAAGCGCCATCCATCGAGCCTGATCCAGTATGGAGGTTTGGTCTCGAGCCCTGAATAGACCTCATAATCTATCAGGCTCAGCTCACCCCGGCTCGCCTCTGATTTCGGTTCTGGAAGGCCGAGCCTTTCCCAAGGCTTCATATTTTATTTTTGGTGAAAATAATCAAAATGGGTGTCAACCTCGGGGAGCTCGTTCCCGGTAAGCAGCTCGAGCTCGAGGACCTTTCAGGAAAAACGATAGCGATAGACGCCTTCAACAGTCTTTATCAGTTCCTGTCCATAATCCGAGACCGATATACAGGTCAGCCCCTGAGGGATTCGAAGGGAAGGGTAACATCGCATCTTTCTGGCCTCTTTTACCGGACAGCAAGGCTTCTTGAAGCAGGGATAAGTCCTGTTTATGTCTTTGACGGAGAACCTCCTGCCTTCAAGACCCAGACAGCAGAGGAGAGGCAGAAGCTCAGGGAGAAGGCGGAAAAGCTCTGGAAGGAGGCAGTAGAGAAGGGCGATTTGGAACAGATAAGACTTTACGCACAGGCATCTGGAAGATTGACAGAGGAGATGGTCCAGGATGCTAAAAAGCTTCTGGACCTGATGGGAATACCCTGGATTCAGGCTCCTTCAGAGGGGGAAGCACAGGCGGCCTGGCTGGCTAAAGCAGGAAAGGTATGGGCTGTCGGATCCCAGGATTGGGATTGCCTGCTTTTCGGAGCTCCAAGACTTGTGAGAAACCTGGCGATAACAGGAAGGAGGAAGCTTCCGAGAAAGCAGGAGTGGATAGAGATAAAACCAGAGCTCGTCGAGCTTCAGGAGCTGCTGGAGAAGTTGGGGATAGACAGGAAAAAGCTTATCCTGCTCGGGATTCTGATAGGGACGGATTACAATCCCGGAGGGATAAAGGGGATAGGGCCTAAAACAGCCCTGAAGCTTGTCAGGGAAAAGAGCCTGAAGGACATCCTGAAGGAACAGGGATGGGATTTTCCGATCCGGGCAGAGGACATCCTCGAGTTCTTCCTGAACCCGCCTGTGAAGGAGATGGAGATCCCTGAGGCCAAGCTTCAGCCAGAGAAGCTGAGAGAATTTATGGTAGAGGAGCACGATTTTTCAGCTGAAAGGGTGGAGAAGGTTATCCAGAAGCTTAAGGAACTCAGGCAGAAGCCGGGCCTTTCAAGGTGGTTCTAACCGACCCCGGCAGGGGTCTGTTTTTTGGTCGTTACCCTGGGTATCTGGATGGGTGGAGGGAGCTGAAGATCATCGGCAAGTACTGCCATCTTCAGCAAACACCTTCTGAAGAGATGGTTCAGGATCTCTACAGAGACGTTTTCAGGGATCGTCTTTTTCTTTTTCCACTGCTTCAGGATCGGCTCGTTCTTGTCAGCTAGGTAGAGCAATTCGCCCTCTATCTTCAGCTCTGCCAGATCCGGATCGTACCTTGTCACGAACTCGAACTGGAAGGCCAGAGCTTTCTTCTTCAGGGTCGCGACAGAAACCTCTTTGATATCGTTCACTTTGGGTGTCGAATTTATCCTTATTTCCCCACTAGGAGCCTTTTCAGATCTTGTAGCCGAAATGGACCTGAAGGTCAATCCGATTACAGGCATAACAAAATATATAACCTTTGCTTTATAAACTTTATATGCCGAAAATCCTGCTTGTTATCGCACCAGAGGGTTTCAGGGATGAGGAGTATTTCGATACAAAGGCCGTTCTTGAGGCAGCAGGGGTGGAGACAGAAACCGCCTCGAAAACACCCGGAGAAAAGCAGGGGATGCTTGGAGGAAAGGCAAAGGCCGAGCTGGGGCTTGGTGATGTAAAGCCTGAGGATTATGACGGGATAGTTTGGGTAGGAGGTGTCGGGGCACAGGTATATTTTGATGATGAGAGGGCTTTGGAGCTTGCGAAGAGCTTTTATCAGGCTGGTAAGCTTGTCGCGGCTATCTGTATAGCTCCGGTGATCCTGGCAAATGCCGGGCTGCTCAAAGGCAGGAAAGCAACGTGCTGGAATGGCAAGTTCAGGGAGATGCTTCTTCAGGCCGGGGCAGATTTCCAAGAGCAGGATGTTGTTAGGGACGGAAAGCTCGTGACAGCAAACGGGCCTCACGCTGCAAAGAGCTTTGCAGAGGAGATCCTGAAGGCTTTATGAAAATCCTAATCCCGCTTGCCGAGGGATTCGAAGAGCTAGAAGCGATAGCTGTTTGGGATATTCTTAAAAGGGCAGGTGTTCAGGCTGTTTTGGCAGGAATCCCTGGAACGATCATCCGGGGGAAAAACGGTTTGCAGGTCACCACTGAAGCAAAGCTTGCAGATTTAAGGGCTGAAGAACTGGATGGGGTGGTGCTTCCGGGAGGATGGCCCGGATATGAGAACCTGGCTTCTAGCCATGATCTTAAACAGCTGACCCTCAGGCTCGCAGAGGAGAAAAAGCTGATAGCTGCTATCTGCGGAGCTCCCACTGTCCTGGCAAGGTGGGGCCTGTTGGACGAAAGGAAGGCTGCTGTCTATCCAGGACTGGAAAGGGAGATACTGAGGCCCAGGGGTGACAGGGTCGTGAAGGACGAAAACTTCATAACATCAAAAGGTCCCGGAACAGCCGTTGAGTTTGCCTTGGAGATAGTCGAATATCTCTTGGGAAAAGAAAAAAGACAGGAGGTTGAAAGGCAGATAGCTTATGAACGAGCTTGAATTGAAGCTCTTGAAGCTTATGGCAGAAAGGACGCTTTTGACAACACCAGAGCTAAAAAGCCTCCTGGGTGAGGAAAACGGCCTGGATCTGGCTTTAGCAAGCCTCAGACAGCAGGGTTATATAGAGAAAATAGAATCTCTCGGAATCTGCTGGATCGTGACGAAAAGGGGTCTCCAAGCCATAAAAAA
>QMZZ01000033.1 GCA_003663445.1 Candidatus Aenigmatarchaeota archaeon
AAAAAATCCATCCCTACAGGATAGGAAGGGCAGGTATAACGGTTTTACCTGAAGAGGAAGCATTCATCCAGAAATGATCCAGTTAAGGGGTCTTTTGAGAAGAAAGCTCATAAAACCAGAGCCTGTATATCCCAAGTTCAGGATAAGGGAGCCGAGACATTTTATCGTTATCCCCGATTTTAAGGACGAGAAAAAAGTTGATGTCAGGTATAGCTTGCTCGATCCCTGGGCAAAAGCCAGGATAAAATGGGACAAACACGAAAAGGCCCTGGTTTACAGGGTGATAGAACCCAAACTGAATCAGGAAGAAAGAGATCTTCTGAAAAGGATTTCTGATTCACTGGCAGAAAGGCTCGACCTGACGATGGAAGCTGTCGGAAAGGAAAAGCTCCTTGATTATCTGGAAAGGAAGCTCAAGCAGGTCCTGAAAGAGCTTAAGATCGAGCTTAAGCCGGACCTCTGGCTCAAGTTTATGTACTATCTTTGGAGGGATTTTTACGGTTTGAACGAACTCGAGCCGCTCATGCACGATCCCTATATCGAGGATATAGGTTGCACAGGTCTCAACGTCCCGGTTTATGTTGTTCACAGAAAGTTCGGATCCCTCAAGACCAACATAGTTTACACGGATTTGGATTACCTGAACAACTTTGTGGTGAAGTTGGCGGAGAGATGTGGAAGGTATGTTACCTATGCAGAGCCCCTGCTCGATGGAACCCTGCCTGACGGAAGCAGGGTCCAGGCAACCCTGGCAAAAGACATAACCACCAAGGGACCTACCTATTCGATCAGGAAGTTCAGAAAGATACCTTTTTCTCCGATAGATCTCATGGAACTTAAAACAGCCAATTCGGCCCTTTTCGCCTATCTCTGGTTCCTGGTCGAGCATTCAGCCTCCATCATGATATGCGGGGCTGTTGCTACCGGAAAAACGACCTTTCTGAACTGCCTTACGATGTTCGTCCCTGAGGAAAGGAAGATAGTTTCGATAGAGGAGACAAGGGAGATAAATATCCCTCATAAAAACTGGATACCTGCAACTACCAGGGTAGGTTTCGGGATACCAGGACCTGAGGGCAAGAAATACGGGGAGATCGAACTTTTCGACCTTTTAAAGGAATCCTTCAGGATGAAGCCGGATTATACGATCGTGGGAGAAGTGAGGGGTAAGGAGGCATACGTTCTCTTCCAGGGGATGGCATCAGGAAATCCTTCGATGGGGACTATCCACTCAGGTTCTGTTGAGGATATGATAAAAAGGCTCGAGACACCACCGATAGAGCTTTCTCCCTCCTTGCTCGAGGCTTTGGATGTGGTCATCGTGATGGTAAGGGCGCCTGAAAAGGGAAAGTCAGCGAGAAGGGTAAAATCGGTCAATGAGATAGAATCTGTTGATGCAACCACAGGGAGGGCAAGGATAATAAAGACATTTACATGGATACCCTCTGTTGACGGTTTCAGGGATAACATGCTTCAGTCACACCTTCTGAGAAGGCTCTCCTTCGAAACAGGCACCCCTTTCCAAAAGATAATTGCCGATATCCAGGATAGAAAAAAGGTTCTTGAGTGGCTCCTGAAACATGGGATAAAGCAGTACGATCAGGTATGCCATATCTTCAACCTCTATTATAAGGATAAGAAAACCCTGATGAAGTGGGTCGAAAAAGGCAAAAAACCTCAGATACCAGGATACGTGATGTGAACGAATAGCAGGAAGGCAAGGTTCATGAACGGCAGAAGGACCCAGGTTATGAAATTCATTAGGTCCCCTATCGTCATACCGAGGATTTCTCCGCCGACTATCGCCATCACAGCCAGGGTTGCCAGGATCATAAGCGGTGCAGCGACTAGGAGCCCTGTATAAAGGTCTGCATAGGTAGAAAGCGTTTTGAGATAGGCTTCCCTTCTTATCCTGTATTCGAATAAAGCCTTCTCTGACATCACCTTTAGGTACTCGACAAGGTTTCCTCCTTTCTCCATCGTTGATGCAATACCCAGGAGCATATACTTGAAGAGCTTTGAAGGGGACCTCCTGGCTGCATGCTTTATTGCATTCACGGATGACATCCCCAGAACATGCATGTTATTCACGATCATCTTTGCATACCTCGATATCTCTCCGTACTCCTTGAATTCAGAGAGCATCTCAAACATGAATTCTGGAGGGATACCAGAAGAGGCGATGGCTGACATGTGGGCTAGAGCAAAAGGAAGGTTCGTATCTAGCGATTTCTGGATAGATTTTGCCTTTTCTATCGGATAGATGTAGAGCAGGACAAAGGAAAAGGCAGAGGTGAGGATAGGGATGAAGGCGAGGAAATAGAAATAGGTGAATGGCTCTAAAAGAAGGAAAATGTTCAGGACCTCTATCGAGAGGAAAGTAAAGGTATAAACGAGCAGGACCGTCAGGAGCGAGATCGAGATCCAGGTCCTTAGGTTGATATCCAAGCCAGAACCCCTTAAGTGCGGCTTGAGGGGCTGGAAGGAAGGTTCGAACCGGCGCGAGATGGGATCGAATAGGGTTATCGCGAGCTTTTGGTAAAATCCAAACATATTAATTATTAACCTATCTCTTTTTTCTAACTATACGATGGAAGCGAGCACACGAAGGACAAGCATAAAGCTTTTCTGTCAAAAGTGATATCTTTCTTTTCCCCAATGCCTTTCTCAGGACAGGGTCTGTTAGCTTCAAGCCCTTCTTGACCGCAAACGTCTTGTATTTCGGAACGATCCTCCCGCAGAAACCGCAGGCTACGGTTGACTCCTTCCCCCGGTGTTTGGTGTGGTGCCACCCTCTTTTATAGAACTCTTTTTTTGCCATTATTTCAGCTCCTTATGTATCGGTCTCAGCTCCTTTCTCTTGCACCTCCTGCACCTTACCTTTCCGAGCTTCACCTTTTGCATATCTGCCCTAATCCTGGCTCCGCATTTCATGCAGATAAATACCCTTTGGAAAAGCCTTGCTGAAGCCTCGGGTGATTTTAGTTTAGCCATATATTATAATCTTAAATAATATTAATATTCCGGTTTCTGAAAATGAAAGGATGGGCTGCATGGTTTACGGGTTTGCCGGGTTCTGGTAAATCTACTTTGGCCAGAAGGGTTGCCAAAAAGCTTCAAAAGGAAGGGATTCAGGTTCAGGTCCTCAATCTCGATAAGTTACGAAAGATACTAACGCCTAAACCGACCTATAGCGAAAAAGAGAGAAGAATGGTTTATGAAATTTTGGTTTGTATCGCAAAAAACCTAACCGAAAATGGGCTCAATGTTCTCATTGATGCTACAGGAAATAGAAGAGCGTATAGAGAAAGAGCGAGAAAGGAGATAGAAAATTTTATGGAGATTTATGTTAAATGTCCTTTAAGTATTTGTATCCAAAGGGAAAGAGAAAGAGGGAGAACTTTCGGGGCTCCGAGAAAAATCTATGAAACTAAGGACGGAAATGTTCCAGGTTTGGATGCTCCCTATGAGGAACCCTTAAATCCGGATGTTGTGGTAGAAACAGGTAAATCCGCAATATGTGACTCTGTCGAGAAAATCATCTCGGTTCTGAAAAATAAATTTATCCAATAAATATATTAAAATGCTCGGGTGGCGGAGTGGCTTACGCGGCCGCCTGCAGAGCGGCAGACGTGGGTTCGATTCCCACCCCGAGCTTTAGCGCTTCAGAAACCCGAGAACACCTGCGATCAAACCCAGGACTGCCAGAATGAGATTCCCGCCAAACAGAAGGTAAAGGATCGAAAACAGCAAAATACCGGCAGAAGCATACCTGTTTTTCAGCAGGAGAATGCCTGAAATCAAGATGAGAAGTCCGAAGATTGCCGGAAGCCATTCAAGTTCGAAAGCAAGGAGCTGAAGGGAGGGCAGGGTGAGAAGCTGTAGCAGGTACTGAAGAAGGAGGAAGAGACCCACAGAAAAACTGAGAGGAAAACCCCATAAAGCCGTTCTCTTTTCTTCCGGTTTTTCTTTTGGCTTCTCCTCCGGCCTTTCAGCCTTTGCCTCTTTAAGGGCTTCAAGGATTTGAGACTCTGTCCATCCCTGCTCAAGCAAAACGTTTCTCAGATCAGCCTCAGACCACCCGGCCTCGAGCTGTTTCTTTATATATTCCACGAGTTCAGGAACAGCCATATTTAAATTTTGCTTTCGCCAATAAAAAACCTTTTAAATCTTTGGATCAATTATTCGCATGAGATGCCTGCTTGCATTGCTTCTGCTTATACCACTCGTTTCGGCTCAGGTCGAGGTTTTGAACGCGAATCAAACTGTTTTCTCAGGAGAAAGGGCAGATTTTCTGGTTAGGGTGGCAAATCCCTTCGACCAACCTTTAGGGCTTGAGATTGCTGTTGAGGGAGAGCATTTAGAATGGAAAGTCCCGACCCTCTTCTATCTTATGCTCGATCCAAACGAAACCCAGGAATTCAACCTAAGCTTTCTGCCAATTTCGAGAGAGGAGGAAACTGCAGATTATATGCTCAGGCTTTCTGGTGACGGGATCCTATGGGAATCTGCATTCACCCTAAGGGTCTTGCCCGAGGTTTGGATTCACGGGGTCACGGCAGAGATAAAGGAAAACATTTTGACAGTCCACGGTTTAGTGAAAGTAAGGGACCCTGGAAAGAAATGGCTCAGGTTCAGCCTTATAAGGGACGGGGAAGCCGTCGCATCAGCAGAAACTTGGATCTGGGTCAAAAACGAATCGAGCTTTGATCAAAACATCTCCATCCATTCCCTTTCTGCCGGTGACTACCAGCTTAAAATAGAATCAAGGGGTTCGGAATTTTATCTGCCTGTTCGGATAGAGCCCATCAAGGATGTTATCGAAAGGGTTCAGGTCAGTCAAGGGTTTCTTCAGGAGCTGATAGAAATTGAAATCGAAAATCGCGGAACACAGCCGATCGAAAATTATGTTCTCGAAAGAAGCATCCCGCCGCTTGCCTCTGTCACCTTCTACACAAAACCCTCTGAATGCCAGGAAGGAAAATGCCGGTTCGTTATCCCAAAGCTTGAACCAGGGCTGACAGGAAAGATCATATACTCTGTTAGCTACCTTCCGACCCTTGCAGAGGGAGCGATAATAGCTTTCATCCTGCTGGTAGGTTTCTGGTTATACGAGTTCAAGCTCGGAAGACCCAGGGTGAGGAAGAAAATAGTCAGAAAGGGGGATGAACATCTGGTAATCCTGGAGGTGAGATCCCCGCTTTTAAGAGGGCTGAAAAACGCTGTCCTGAAAGATATCGTCTCCCCGCTCACGCACCTTATCGATTCAGGAAGCCTGAAGCCGGTTGTGAAAAAGGGAGAAAAGGGAACAG
>QMZZ01000034.1 GCA_003663445.1 Candidatus Aenigmatarchaeota archaeon
GCACTAGAAATACGACGATCACCAAATCGAGCAAACCGCCGAATACCACCATTTTTATCACCTGTTTAAATATTTATCCCAACCCCTATTTAAATTATAACCCGACCTCGATTATCGCTCCTAGAAGGATTAGGAAAGCCCCAAGGGTAAGGATTTTTAAGGAGTCGAGAATGACGAGCTCGAGAACCCGTTTACTGTTTTTTCTGACGATGGCAGCTGAAAGGATCGCTCCAGCAAGCCCTGCAGCCACGTACCCTGCAATCTCAGGGATGCCGTGAGGGAGGAATGCCAAGGTAACGATCGGAACTTCCCAGGGAGCTTTTGAAAGCTGACCTATATAAACACCGAGGATCGAGGCGTTCCATTCGAGGATGAAAACAGCCCCGGCACCGAAAATGAAGGAAAAGAAAAATGAAAAGAACATGACCTGAAGGTTGTTGAAAAGGATATCGAAAAAGGACCCGACCTCAACAGCAGATCCTGTAAGACCCTTTATCTGATTTATCTTGGCTATCTGTGTTTGGAAGGCGCCTTGGGGCAGGATGAAGGACCAGATCGAAAAGGTGGCGGTAAGGCCGAGAAAGTAGAAAATAAAAACCATTATCTCTCTTTCGTGCCTTTCCCAGATACCTTTAGCATTCTGCTTCAGGATCTCCTCCTCGATCCTTTCCTCCTTTTTTATAAAGCTCGTGATGAAGTAAACCGAAGGGATGATGATGAAGAGGATGGCAAAAAAGCCGAAATCGACGCCTGCGAATGCTGGAGCGACCTGAGAGGATATCAGAAGGGCAACATTGCATATGACGAAAGCCCAAACAGCCGTAAGCCACGGTCTTTTCAGAACTTCCTTATAGGTAAGCAGGGATTCGATCATAAAACATTATTGGTTTTGAAAATTTAAGCATTAGCCCACAAATTCTGATATGGTGAGGCTCGAGAAGCTCGTCATTCAGGGATTCAAGTCATTCAAGAGAAAGGTTTCCATACCCTTCCCCCCAGGTCTTTCCGTAATCATCGGGCCGAATGGGGCAGGAAAGACCAACCTGGTGGATGCGATAAACTTTGTGATAGGTAGGTCCAGTTCAAGAGCGTTAAGGGCGAAAAAGGCATCAGAGCTTATCTTTCACGGAAGCAAGAAAAAAACCCCATCCGAATATGCAAGGGTCAGCCTTTATTTCGACAATTCAGATTCAGCTTTACCTTTTGATGAGGAAGTGGTAACGGTGAGCAGGACCCTCAACAGAAACGGCATTTCCACTTACAGACTTAATGGAAGGATAGCTACACGCCAACAGATCCTGGATGTTCTGGTTCAGGTCGGACTGAGGCCTGACGGTTTCTGGATAATCCAGCAGGGTGAGGTTACCCGGGTCGTTGAGATGGATGCTATCGAAAGGAGAAGGATTTTGGACTCCCTTGCCGGGATATCCGAATATGAGGAAAAGAAGGCTCAGGCTGAAAGGGAGCTTAAGGCGACTGAAGAAAGGGTGAAGGAGGCAGAATTGATCCTTGGGGAAAAGCAGAATATCCTGGAGAAACTCAGGGAAGAGAGGGCTGCTGCATTGGAATGGCAAAAGCTCCAGGAGGAACTTGAACAGATAAAGGCTGCGTGCCTGATTAAGGAAAGGGAAAGTCTGGAAAAAGAGCTTGCGGCTATCGAGGAAAAGATAGGACAGAGGGAAGAGGAACAGGGAGGGTTGGCAGAAAAAATAGAGGAGCTAGATAGGAAGATAAGGGAAGGTGAAAAACAATGGAAAGAGCTCAGCAAACGCTTCACCCAGCTCAGTCAGACCCTGGAAGCAGAAAGGGAGCTTGCGAGATTGAGGGCAGAGCTCAATTTCAAAAAATCGAAGCTTGAAAGCAATCGACAGGAAATCCAGAGGCTTAGGATGCTCGAAAGCAGGATCTCAGGAAGACCATCAGCCGGATTTGAGGGGGTTGAAGGTGTTCTCGGAAGGGTTTCTGATCTCCTTAGGGTCCCTCCAGAATACCAGATAGCTTTCGAGGCAGGGGTTGGTGGACACCTGAACGACTGGATCGTTGAAAATCTAGATACTGCGATAAAATGCATCGAGATCTTGAAAAAGAAGAAGGCAGGGCAGGTCAGGTTTCTCCCTTTGGATTACCTTAAACCGCCTGCAAGAAGACCCCTACCAAGGGGGGCAAAGGCATGGCTTTCTGACATCATCCAAACCAAGCCGAAATTCAGGATAGTGGCTGAATGGCTCGGGAACCAGACGGCTTGTGTTGATGATATCTATACCGCAAAGGAGATAGCAAAAATTGAGAGGGTAAGGATGGTGACCTTGGATGGTGACCTCTTCGATGCATCGGGTTCTGTGACAGGCGGATTCTACCAAAGGAGGAGGGCAGATCTGGAACTCGGAAAGCAGGCAAGGGAGCTCGAGGAGGAAAACAGGCAGCTTGAAAAAGAGATAAAGCAGATCGAAAGCAAACTGAAAAAGCTCGAAAAAAGCTTCAGGCCGACACAGGAGCTGAAAGTGGCGAGGATAGACGAATCCCTTGCAAGGCTCAGGGACGAGAGAAAAAGGCTTTATGAAAAGAGGCTTATGCTTCAGCAAGAAATAGGCAGGTTGAATATCCAGAAGGCACGGATAGAGGTCAAGCTCGACAGTTTAAGGCTCCAGATCCCTGAAAAGCAGGGAGAAAATCCTTTCCTAAACCTCGATCTCGATTTCCTGAGGAGGAGGGAAACTGAGGTCAGGCAAAGGATAAAGGAGCTTGAGCCGGTCAATCTCAGGGCGATCCAGGACTTTGAGGGGATAAGGCAGGAGTTTGATAAGCTGAAGGAAAGACTTGACAAGATCCTGGCTGAACGCGAATCGATCCTTCAAACGATATCCAGGATAGAGGAAAGGAGGAAGGAAGCATTCATGCAGGTTTTTGAGGGCGTGAACAGGTATTTCAAGGAGACCTATCGGGAGCTTACGGGCGGGGACGCGGAACTTAGGCTCGAAAAGGACGGAGATATAAATTCGGGCCTGCTTATAAGGGCATCACCTCCTGGAAAAAAGCTTTTAAATCTGGATGCGATGTCGACCGGAGAGAAAACCTTAACGGCCTTTGCATTCCTTTTTGCGATCCAGAGGTTCAAACCGGCTCCCTTCTACCTTCTGGACGAGGCTGATGCTGCCCTGGATGCTGCCAATTCCGAAAGGATCGTCAAGATGATGAAAAAGGTTTCGCAGGATGTCCAGATAATTTTCATTTCGCACAACAATATCGTCATAAAGGGTGCTGATCAGGTTTATGGTGTTTCGATGGAGGATGGAGAATCGAAGGTTCTCGCAATCAAGCTACCAGAAAATTAAATTTTAATTCCCATAATAATTATGTTCGAGCCGATCCATAAAGCAAGCAGGTTGATTCTGGGAAATCCTGAATCGGATCTTGCGATCGTGTGCCTGTGGGCAAAGGCAAAGGAGCTTGCTGAAAAGGTCCCGAGGGAAGCTTATGCTGTCATCGGAAACCTTTTTTCTGCTGAAAGGGGTCTCGATTACCTTATCAGAAATCTCCTCGCAAACCCGCAGATCAGGAAGCTGGTGATAACAGGCCCTGATCTCTCTGGCTCTGGAAGGGTGCTTGAGGACTTTTTCAGGAACGGTTTTGAAGAGGCTACTCTTCCATTATCAGGAAGGGCTTGCTGGAAGGTGAAATCAGAGCTGAAGGGATTTATCGGAAAGGATATTCCGGAAGAAGCACTTGAGGAGCTGAGAAAATCCGTGGCTGTCCTGAGGGTCGAGGAGATAGAGAAGCTCAGGCCTGAAAGCATACCAGAGCCGGCAGGGAAGAGAAGGAAGCTCGTCCTTCCAAAGCCACAGGAAGCGGTTAGGTGCTATCAGGGTGAAGATTCGGGATGGATAGTTAGACACAGGTATATAGCCGGGGCATGGCTTCAGATCCTGGACGTTATCCTGAAATTCGGGAAGGTCAGCCAAACCCATTATGACGAAAGGCAGAAGGAAATCCTGAACCTGATTTCTGTTATAACCCAGGAAGACCCTAACAGCTTCCATATACCTGAATTCCTGCCTTACGGTGAGGAGCATATCAAGAGCTATATACCGAAGGTCTTGACAGATTACAGGGAACCTGGAACGACCTATACCTATGGAAGCAGGATGAGATCCTGGTTCGGTCAGGATCAGGTAGAAGAGGCGATTAAAAAGCTTAAGAGGGAACCGATCTCAAGGGCTGTTGTTATATCTCTCTGGGATCCAAAGCGGGACCTGACGATAGGTGGAAGTCCTTGCATAAACCATATCTGGTTGAGGATAAGGGAGAACAGGCTTTACCTAACAGCAACGATAAGGTCAAATGACATGTTCGAGGGATATCCTGATAATGCTTTTGGCTTAAGGGCTTTACAGGAATATATAAGGCAAAAAGTAGACCCAGGGCTTAAGCTCGGGGATCTCGTGATAAACTCCCAATCAGCCCATCTTTATGAGGATTGCTGGCAGAAGGCTGAGGAGATCGTCAGGCAATATTGGGATAAGTACATCCCGCCAGCCGGAGAGCAGCTCGATCCCAGGGGGAATTTCGTGATAACCCTTGAATCAGGCAGGATAAAGATAGAACATCTTTCGAGTCAGGGGGAGGTTTTAGGGACTTATTACGGCAAAACGGCCAGGGAGCTGAGAGACATGCTTATAAGGGAAGGCATAGTCGGGACAGCAGCCCACGGCATCTATTTAGGGATAGAGCTCGCAAGGGCTGAGGAAGCATTAAGGACAGGGAAGCCCTATGAACAGGGTTAGCACGTAACGTGAATGACAGCTACAGCCCTTTTTCCTTCCTTCACAAATGCGTTAAAGATCTCGATGGCTTTGGGTGATTTTTCTGTGAAGATCTCTATCCCTTGTTCCCTTGCCAGATCAAGGACCTGAGGCTCCAGCCTGACAACACCTGCCTGTCCAGTTCCGACGACAATGCAGTCTGGCTTTTCCTTGGCTATCTTTGCATATTCATCCACCGCAAAAACATGGCTCTTTTCCCTGTATTCCACCCTTCCGTCCCACCACACGATCACATCAGAATAGTAAACCTTTCCGTCGATCTTTATCTCACCAAAAGTTGTTGAATCGATCCTGACCATATTTATATAGGGAGATCAAAAAATTAAATTATGAGAGGGATCTCAGCGACCCTTTTGATCATCATAACAGCAGTAGTCCTGCTGGTTGCTGCCCTGGTTCTGCTCACGATCTTCGGTGGCGGGATTGCACCGTGGGGC
>QMZZ01000035.1 GCA_003663445.1 Candidatus Aenigmatarchaeota archaeon
AAATAGGATCGGAATTTTTGTTTTCAGTAACAATGGTGGGATAGCTCCTTTTTTATATCCTAGGATTTTCTCGATTTCCTGATCGGATGCAAAAGATAATATTTTACAGTTCATCACCTTCCTTATCTTTTTCGTATCTATCATCCTATCTGCTGTTAAACAAACAAGAAAATAATTTTTCTTTTTATCTACTAAAAGAACGCATTTGATCATCTCATTTAGTGGAACGTTCCTTTCTTTTGCTGCATCCTCACAAGTGAAAACGGGTTTTTTGTGAGAAAGTAATCGGTATCTGATTCTTTTTGATTCCAGTAATTGTACAATTTTATTTTCCATGTTCTAACTTAGTATAAGTCATTCTTCTTCCCGAAAATAATAGCATCCTGTACAGACCCAACATCCGTGAAGGTTGCAGACTTTTCCTGTCGAATCCTGATAGAAAAATTTTTCCTTCAGCTCCTCCGGAAGCCCGTTTGCAGGCACGTAACCGAGGCAAATGAGTGCTTTCGGCTTTCCCTTTCTTTCTCCCGGCTTTCCTATCCCTCCGTCCTGATAGATGAAAGCCAGGTCTGGTCTATCCCGGTTATCTATCCTGATCCTTTTTTCAAGTTCCTGAAACTTTTCTTTCGGTCTTTCTGTTTTCAGAATTCCGTTTTCGTCAAATCCCAAGGTACAGCCATATTTTGGGCCGGCCATTCTTCATTATATTTTAACGGAAAAAATTAAATATGGACCTCGAGGAAAGGATAGGGCTTGTAAAGGGGGTTGCTGAGGAGATAATAACCGAGGAGGAACTTTACGAGCTCCTTGCCAGCAAACAGCATCCTCTTGCCTATGACGGATTCGAGCCCTCTGGTTTCGCCCACCTACCCTTCGGCGTTTTCAGACCCCTGCTCCTGAAAGATCTCATGAAAGCCGGATTCAGGTTCAAGCTCCTTCTGGCTGACTGGCATGCATGGCTTAATAACAAAATGGGAGGGGATCTTCAGGCGATCAGAAAGGTCGGGGAGTATTTTGTAGAGGTCTGGAGAGCAGCCGGGGTCGATCTGAACAGGGTCGAGATCGTCTGGGCTTCGGATTTGGTTAAAAGACCGGAATACTGGGAAAAGGTCTTGAGGATAGCAAAATCTTGCTCGGTTGCCAGAGCAACTAGGGCCCTAACGATAATGGGGAGGAAGGCAGGCGAGCTCAGGGAGGTTGCCCAGTATTTCTATCCCATGATGCAGGTTGCCGATATCTTCGAGCTGGGTGTGGATGTCTGCCAGCTGGGTTTGGACCAGAGAAGGGCGAATGTGCTTGCAAGGGAGATTGCCGAAAAGCTCAAGTGGAAAAAACCGGTTGTTATCAGTCATCATATGCTTATGGGTCTTCAGGGCCTGAAGGAACCAGAGGGTTTTGATACGAATCAGGAAAGGGATATCGAGATAGCTTCTAAGATGTCCAAATCAAAGCCACAGACATGTATCTTCGTTCATGACAGCAGAGAAGATATTCTGAAAAAACTTAAAGCGGCTTATTGTCCGCCGAAGGATGCCAGAAACAATCCGATTCTGGAATATGCGAAATACATAATTTTCAGGGCTTTCAAAGAGCTTGAGATTAAAAGGAAGCCGGAACATGGAGGGGATGTTACCTATACCAGCTATTCTCAGCTCGAGTCAGACTACAGGCAGGGAAAGCTTCATCCTCTTGATCTCAAGCTGGCCGTCGCTGAATATCTGGACAAGCTAATCGAGCCGATAAGAAAGCATTTCGAAAGGAACAAAAAAGCAAGGGAGCTTTATAATTTTATCAGGGAAAGGGAGGTAACGAGATGATTATCAGTTTTTCCCAGAGGTTAAGGGAGAGATTTCCGCTCATTTATCTGGTAACAGCAGAACTCGAAAAGGTTGATAATACAGGAAGCCGGGAACTCAGACAGGAAAGGAAACAGGTTAAGAGAATCATCAAGGAGCAGTACAGGAAATACAAGAACCTGGAACCTATCAGGACCTATGAAAGATACTTCAGCAGACACGGTCTCGAGTTTCCTCTATCGGCAATTTATGAACAGGTCCTGACAGGGAAGGACATCCCAACCTTCAGCCCCCTGGTGGATGCTGTCCTGCTCTCCAGCCTTAAACACAGGGTTCTGCTGGATGTTAAGGACCTGGACAGGATCGAAGGCGGGCTTATGCTGGATGAGGGGTGGGAAGGGGAGGAATTCAGGAACCTCAAAGGAGAGCTTATGTTCATCCAGCAGGGTGACCTTGTCCTCAGGGACGAAAAAGATATAATCCTTTCCTGGCTTTATGGCTCTGGAGAGAAAGCAAAGGTTCACCGAGATACCAAAAGGGCTGTTATTCTCGGTTTACCTGTACCAGGGGTGGATGAAAGAAGGATAGAGCTGGCAGTCGAGGAAGCTGTAAAGTTGGCTGTAAAAGCATGCAAGGCAAAAGCAGGCAGGCTTGAGATTCACAAACCAGGGGAAGGGCTGGAAGAGAGGGGTTTGGTTTTCGAAAGGATCGATCCGTGGGGCAGGGTTGATGTCAAGGACTATAAAAGGCTCCAGGATGAGTTCGGGATAAAACCCATCGAACCGCTTCTGAAAGAGCTCAAGCCCCATCCCTATTTCGAGAGAAAGATCGTTTTCGGTCACCGTGATCTGGAAAGGATTCTTCAGGCGATCAGGAAAAGGAAACCATGGGCTCTCATGACAGGGATGATGCCATCCGGTCCTTTCCATTTTGGTCACAAGATGGTTGCCGACGAGATCATTTACTGGCAATCCCAGGGTGCGGACGTGTTCATCTGTATAGCAGACCTTGAAGCTTACGGTGTCAGAAAAATCGGGCTGGAAGAGCTGAGGAAAACGGCTTTGGAGATTTACATACCGAACCTTATCGCCCTTGGTCTAAAGCCTGAATCCTGCAAGATATACTTCCAGTCGGACTGGGTTCCTGCTTACTACAGGCTTGTCTGTATGTTTTCGAGAAAGGTCACATTTAACGAGTTCAAGGACATTTACGGAGATATCTCTCCTGCAAAAATCCAGGCGGCCCTGCTTCAATCAGCGGATATTCTTCACCCTCAGCTAGAGCTTTTCGGTGGTCCGAAACCTGTTCTGGTCCCGGTTGGTGTGGATCAAGATCCGCACCTGAGGCTTGCAAGGGACCTGGCTGAAAGATTCAAGGAATTCGGATTTATCAGGCCTTCATCAACCTATCATAAGTTCATGAGGGGTCTCAAGGGCGGGAAGATGTCGAGCTCCGATCCTGCCTCTTATATAAGCCTTAACGATGATCCTCAGACAGCTAAAAAGAAGCTGATGGCAGCATTTACAGGTGGTGGCGGGACGGTGAAGGAGCAGAGAGAAAAAGGAGGCAATCCTGATGTCTGTACGGTTTTCGATCTTTTCAAGTACCATCTAATCAAGCAGGAAGAAGAACTTTTGCGAATTTATGAAGAATGCAGGACAGGGAAGAGGATTTGCGGGGATTGCAAGAAGCAGTGCAGCCAGCTCCTGATAGAGTTCCTTGAGGAGCATCAGAAGAAATTCGAAAAGGCAAAGGAAAAGGTAAAGCGGTTTTTGGCAAAGGTTTAGATTTTGAATCTCTTTACAGGAAGCCATCTCTCCGGTCTCTTGCCGATTGGGACGAGATAAAGACTTTTGGCTTCAAATTCGAGATCGAATTTTCTTCCGATCTTTGAAAGTATCTCCTGCCTTTGTTTCTGGCTTATATCCTTAAGGAGGAGTGTTAGATGGAAGGGTTTGTGGACATGACCTTCTCCAAAGATTTTCTCTGCCTTGAGATAGGCGTTTTCCAAACCTCTTCCTTCAGCTAGGATCACGAGGTTTCCGAAATGCTTGCCTTTCTCTATTTCTGTCAGTCGGATCCTGAAAGGTCTCATACTTCTGGCAAGCTTTTCTGCTTTTTCTTTAAGCTCTTCCTCATTCCCTAACAGACCCTCTATTAGGGTCACATGCGGAAATGTGATCTTTGGTGCCTTGAATTCCTTACTCAATCTGTTCATGATCTGTGAGAGCTTCCTGCGGATGTCCCTTGGTGGTATGATCCAGACAGAATAACCAGTGACGATTTTCATTTTTCAACAATAAGGGAACAGAACTTGCAGACAGGCTGGAAGCTCGGGAACCCGCATTTTTCGCAAAGCCTCACCTGCTGCTCCTCTTGAGGTTTCTTGATCTTCCTGATCGTTTTGACGAAATTTATCTTTTCCTGCTTGCTTTTGAAGAGGGACTTCATCCTTTCCTTTATCTCAAGCTGCCTTGCCGATCGGCTGAAAGGGCATTTTGCCCGGCAGTAGTCCAAACCGTTAATTTCGCAGTAAAGCCTGTTTTCATCCTCTGTCAGATAGTAAAGGGGCTTGAGCTTTCCGATGAGCTTTTTCTCCTTCCGGGTAGGCGAGAACTTTTCTGCTCCGAGGACCATCTGTAGGTCCTGGCTTAAAAGTCCGTTTAGGATAAATGCAAGCTCATCGTCCAGATTATGGCCTGTTGCTATATAGTCAAAGCCGTTCTCCCATGCGAACCTGTTCATAAGATATCTTTTAGCAGTTCCGCAGATCCCGCAGATCCTTTCATGCCTTATTTCCGCTATCGTTTTGCCGTAATCCGAAAGTCTCACAAGGCAAAAGGGAAGGTCGAGATTTTCTGCTATCCCCCTTGCATACTTCCGGCATTCCTCAGAGTATCCGGGAATCCCGAGATCGATGAAAAGTACCGCCAGCTTCAATCCGAACTCGGATTTTACCTGGGAAAGACCGTGGGCAAGAGCAACCGAATCCTTTCCCCCGCTCACCGCAAGAAGGACTTTCAGGTTTCTTATTCTCAGGGATGCCAGATAGCTCCTGATTTTTTTCAGGTAGAAAGCCTGGAAATGCTGGGGGCAGAACCTCAGCTCTTTATAAACGGCTTCCCTTCCACATATCCGGCATCTCATATTAAAAATGAAAAGAAAATATTTTATTGCGGGGGTCCTCGAGCGGCCAAAGGGGCAGGACTTAAGCTCGGCTTAAGAGCTGAAAGCCAGATGAAGAGATCCTGTGGCAGTAGTGCCTTCGTGGG
>QMZZ01000036.1 GCA_003663445.1 Candidatus Aenigmatarchaeota archaeon
GGTTCTAATTTTTTAATAACCTGCTTTAAAAATTAATATGCGCTGGTCATATGGGTTTTTAACATTCGTTCTGCTTTCCCAGCTCGCGCTAGCTTCTGTTCAGGTCAAGCTTGAACCTCTTGAAGTAAATCATACTTTTTTAGCAGCAAAAGATGGTCATTTTATCGGAAACGTTACTGTTATCTTCAATGAGCTTTCGAACGGGACCCTGGAGGCATGGATCAACGGAGAGAAGCAGGACAGCTTGAAGCTCCAGGATTTCTATAATTATTCCCAGTACAACTTTACAGAGACCAATTTTTCCTACCAGGTATGCGCGAACGGGACGAAAAAATGGACTAAATGGTTCGATGAACCATTTACCTATCAGATAAGAATCCGCACACTTTGCAACTATACGAATCCGACTGAGTATGTTATTCAGTACACGAGCCCGAGCCCAGCTTTTGTAAACGGGAGTGAGGGGCTAAAGTTCATAAGAAATCTCACGCAGGAAATAGGTTTTTGTGATGGAGGTTATTATCACCTTGCCAACACGAGCTTTGAGGTCGCCTATATAAACACAACCCGGGTGAAGCTAAGTATAAGAGCTGCCTGTGGAGGCCAGAAGTTCAAGGTCGGGCCTTATGAAGAAGATGTTTCAAAGGATGGGTGGATCAGGACGATCCTGTTATGTCCTGCTGGCTATACGAATCAGACTTACTGCATCGGTGATATCTGCCATAAATGTATTGGAGAGCTTGATCCAGCAAACCTGCCAAAATCGGGACATTCGATAATAATAGAAAGCCCCTACCTTCTTTACGATCCAAAGAGTCTCGGACCTGCAGAATATGATAGAAGGCTGTATAATGGCTCTCTCGTTGGAGGGATTTATAAAGTCGAACCGGACGGAAATCTGACCTATCTTGAATGGGGTGACGCTTACTGGTGGTTTAATTGGAGCATCCAAGGGCAGAACGAAACGCCTTTCACCACAACCATTATAAACCATTACGATTCCCAGGCAGCTTATGTTATAAACTTTCTTCCCTACACTTTCATCCCGAAAAACTTCACGAACCCTATCGAGGATGTCATAAAGGGCAAACCGCCCATAGCCTATATCTGTGCATACACTCAGATAAACGAATCGAGATCAGGGACATGGCAAGATTGTCAGACATTTCCTGAAAAAGCCCAAACCCAGCATGCAGTTTATCAGAAGAATTGGACCGAAAGCGAGATCTTGACAGAGATAGGGGGCGTGACCTGCCCGTCCCCCACAGGATGTGATGAGGTGAATGTTACAGATGCCTGGGTGGAGCTTAAAAGCTCAACATCATTAGTCGATCTAAAATCAAACTGGAGCTCCGGTAAATTGATGGTAGAAGCAAAAACTATCTATCCGACTTTAGCAGGTACTTTTAACTTCACCATCCCTCTTTCAGCATTTTCCAAATTGAAAGTGCCAGAAGAGGGAGGGACATTAGAGGTAAGGATTTATACAGACTCACAGCTCAGGTCGAGTGATTCTGCCCAGTTCACAGTATGCCAGGACGGTGATGGGGATTCCTGGTGTGATATAATGGGGGACTGCAACGATTCTGACAGGGATGTATGTCCTGGCTGTCCTGAGATTTGTGACGGAAAGGATAATGACTGTGATAATGAAACGGATGAGGCATTTCCTGAACTGGGAAGCAGGTGCACGCTTTCAGGAAACCTTTCAGAATGGCAACCCAACTCTCCCTGCGGCGGATACTGGACATGTCGAAACGGAAGTCTGGTTTGCAATGCCACGGCAAGACCAGGGGAGATTCCTGAAATCTGCAATAATTCGATAGATGATGACTGTGATGGAGAGATAGACGAGGAAGTGGATTATGAAACTTATCCTAACGGGACCACTTATCTGGCTTTATGTCAGTGTCAGCTCGGGCAGGTGATGCCGTGCGGGACTGATGTGGGAGAGTGTCAGGCAGGGATAAGGAGATGCATCCAGACCCCTGAAGGGCCTGACTGGGGGCCGTGTGAGGGTGCGATAGGTCCTCAGGAAGAGATATGTGACGGGAAGGATAATGACTGTAACGGGAAGATAGACGATATCGGAGGTGCTTTGAGTCCTCAGCTGACCCATTGCGGCTGTACCGGCAAGACCCAAGCAGAGGTCCAGCAGATAATGGCTGGGGGTGAGATTTGCTGTGATGATATAGATAACAACTGCAACGGTCTTATAGATGAAGGATGCAGGTGCTGTGAGCCCGGAGAAGAAAGGTCCTGTGCAGAAATAGGGCTTAAGGGAATATGCGCAACAGGTGTCCAGGTCTGTCAGGAGGATGGAAGCTGGGGACCCTGTTCGGTGGCTGCAAAGGAATATGATATCTGCTATAACAGCCTTGATGACGATTGTGACGGGATTGTTGACAATCCGGAATACTGCAAACCAGAGATAACCTGCCAGAATGGCAGGCAGGATCTGATCGAGGAAGGGATTGATTGCGGCGGTCCTTGCAGACCCTGCAAGCCACAGGAAAACCCCGGTTTCTGGTTCTCCCTCGCATTCCTCGGCATAATAATCTTTGCCGTGATAGGGGTCCTGGCGATGAGGGGTTTAATCTAAAATTCTACCTGCATCCCGTCTTTAGCCGCTAAGGTTTTTACTCCTGTTTCCTCCTGGATCCATCGGGTCTCCCTTTCGGCAACCCCCCTTAGCATTTTCATCCCAAAATGCGTCAGGATAGCTAGCTTGGGTTTGACTTTTCCGATCAGCTCTTTAGCACCTCCAGAATCCATATGTTCGGGCCAGGTTTGTCCTCTAGGTCTTAAGCAATTTATCACCAGACAATCTGCATCCCTGAAGAAGTCAGGAAGTTCTGGAAAGAACTCGGTATCAGAAGTATATCCAAAGGTTTTCTCGCCCTTTATCAGGAAACCTATACCTGTCGGTTCTTCGTGCCGTGTGGGTGTCCCGAGGATTTCCAATCCTTCAACCTTGACAGATTCCCCTGGCTTCAGGGCCTGATAAAATCCGAGCTTTTCGAGATGATATGGAGAAATCACGGGCCTGTAGTTTTCGTGACCTTCCAGAACAGCCTTACTTGCTATCAGGAATCCCTTTTTCTTTTTGTCAAGGGTCATTGCCTCTATCACAACCTCTCCGTCTGTATAGTGGTCAGGATGGCAATGGCTTATAAGGACGCCTGAAAGTCTTCTCAGGGATATCCCGTACTGTTTTGCCCTGACAAGGGCTCCGGGACCCGGATCTAGATGGAGGAGCTTTCCTGAGATCTCCAAAATGATCCCGCCTGTTGCCCTGAACTGGTTCAGAACGACTATCCTACCTCCTCCTGTTCCTAGGAAGACGATTTTCGCCATCTCGGTCCCTCCTTGGTGTCCTCTATTTCTATCCCCTTCTTTCTCAGCTCTGATCTTATCCTGTCTGCTTCCTCAAACTTTCTCTGCTTCCTCAGGTTTTCCCTTCTTTCGAGAAGCTTCCTGAGCCAAGGGGGTGCTTCCTTCAGCCCTAGCCACTCCTTTTCCCTGAACTCGAGACCGAAAACCCAGCCGAACTTTTCAAGCAGGTTCAGGATTAGCTTTGCATCCCCCCTTGATACCTTCCCTGCCTGAAGCTCCCGGTTGGTATCCGACAGAAGTCTGAAAATGACCGAAAGGGCTTTCGGCGTGTTCAGATCATCATCCATTGCCCTGCAGAAATCCTTCCAGTACTTTCTGGCATTCTTCCGCAATTTCGGATTCGGTTTTCCTTTTGCCTGCTTCAGTTGGGTCCAGAGGTTATCGAGCTTTTCCAGGTTCCTTTCTGCCTGCTTTAGGGCTGATAGGGTGAAGTTGAGCTGGTCCCGATAATGGGCAGATTCGAGCAAAAGTCTCACAGCTCTCGGATCCCATCCCTGTTTAAGCAGGTCCCTTAGGATTATGAAGTTTCCGAGGGATTTTGACATTTTCCTTCCGTTAACGAGCAGGTGACGCACATGAAGCCAGAAGCGGGCAAAGGGCTTTCCTGTAGCTGCCTCTGACTGAGCTATTTCACATTCATGATGGGGGAAGATGTTATCCTCACCCCCTGTATGGATATCTATCGTTTCTCCAAGATATTTTATCGCCATTGCAGAGCACTCGATATGCCAGCCAGGATAGCCCCTTCCCCACGGAGCGTCCCATTGCATCAGATGTTTGGGATCGCAGATCCAGAGAGCGAAATCGTAAGGGCTTTTCTTTTCAGGGTTCGGTTCGATCCTTGCTCCAGCCATTAACTGCTCTATAGGATTTCCTGAAAGCTTTCCATACTGCTTAAACTTCTTTACCTCGAAATAGACAGAACCAGATTTGGCGATATAGGCATAACCCCTTTTCAGAAGTTTTTTTATCAGGTTTATCATTTCCTGTATGTGCTGGGTTGCTCTCGGTCTTTTCCATGGTTCGAGAAGATTGAGGGCTTTCGAATCCTCCAGGAAAGCCTTTATATAAAATTCGGCTATCTCTTCTGGTCTTTTTCTTTGCTTTTTGGCTGCAAGCTCTATCTTGTCCTCACCTGCCTGATGGAGAGTTTCATCAATCGTTAGGTGCCCGACATCCGTAAAGTTCATTACTTGCTTAACCCTGTAGCCTTTGAATTCGAGCCATCTCCTCAAAAGATCGGCAAAAACGAAAGCCCTGAAATTTCCGATATGACCGTAATCGTAAACCGTCAGACCGCAGTTATACATCGTGACTACCTTATCCTTAAGGGGTCTGAAAACTTGCTTTTTCCTGCCAAGGGTATTGAAGAGCTTGAGCCTTATATTTTTTAAACCTGGGAAAATAAATTGGTTAAAATGAAGGGACGAATCCTGTCTTTCAGGAGAGGGAAGCACAGGCAGAATACCTATCAATATCTTATAGAGGTCCCTGGAATCGATAGCAGGGAGAAGGCGAGCCAGCTTATCGGCAGGAAGGTTGTTTGGAAGAGTCCTTCCGGAAAGCTGATAGCAGGAAAGGTTCTGGCTCCTCATGGAAAAAGGGGGTTGGTAGGGTCCGGGTCAGGCGGGGGTTGCCCGGAGAGGGTCTTAC
>QMZZ01000037.1 GCA_003663445.1 Candidatus Aenigmatarchaeota archaeon
GGCTTTGCAGATATGCTTTTCCTTTTAAGGATCACTTACGATTCCGAGGAAGCCATCCAGCTCGCCAGCAGGATCATGAGATTCATATCCAAACATGCAAGAGACGAATCTGCTGAACTTGGCAGAAAGAGGGGATCGTTTCCTGCTTTTAAAGGCTCTCTTTGGGACAGGAAGGGCTACAGGGCCATGAGGAACGCAACCACGACCGTTATAGCTCCAACAGGATCCATAAGCATAATTGCCGGATGCTCTTCGGGAATAGAACCGGTTTTCGCTTTAAGCTATGTGAGAAAAATTCTGGGTGGGAGGGAGCTTTTGGAAACGAATTGGGTTTTCGAAAGGGTGGCCAAGGATCTTGGCTTCTATTCAGCAGAGCTCATGCTCGAAATAGCAAAAACGGGCTCGATCCAGCATCTTGACCTTCCGAAATGGGTGAAAAGGGTTTTCAAAACTGCCCTTGATATAAAACCGGAATGGCATGTAAGGATGCAAGCAGCGTTCCAGAAATGGGTCGATTCGTCTGTCAGCAAAACCGTCAACTTCCCACCAAATGCCACCCCAGAAGATTTCAACCGAGCCTTCAGACTGGCTTATAAGCTTAAGTGCAAGGGTATAACAGCCTATCGCTATGGATCGAAACCGGAACAGGTCCTGTATATAAAGCCGAGGGTGAAAGCAGAGGCTGAATACTCAGGCGGTTGTCCCGGGATCTGTCCGCTTTGAAATGGGCCAGATATATCTGTATACAGGAACGGGAGGAGGGAAGACGACAAACGCGTTAGGTCTGGCTTTAAGATCCGTTGCTCATCGGAAAAGGGTCGTCATCATTCAATTTCTAAAATGGTGGAAGAAAACAGGAGAATGGAAGATCAGGGAGAAACTGAAGCCGTATTACGAAATCTATCAGTTTGGAAGAAGGGGGTGGCACGGTCTGAAAAACCTGGATGAAAGGGACAAAAAGCTTTGTAAACAGGGACTCGAGCTGGCTAGAAAGATTCTCAAGGAAAGTCCGCCTTTCCTGCTTGTTCTTGATGAGATAAACCTGGCTGTTCACTGTGGGATGCTGGAAAAGACCGAGGTATTGGAACTCCTGAAAAACCTGCCGAAAAGAACGCATGTCGTTTTAACCGGAAGATATGCGCCAAAAGAGTTCTATTCGATAGCGGATTACGTAAATGAGATAGTCGACAGGAAGCATCCGAAAAAGCTCGAGGCGATAGCGGGTATTCAGTATTAGGCTTTTTCGATCAGTTTTGCATTTACTATCCCTTCTTGGCAGGGTCTTGATGTCACCCTTGCAAGTCCGATCTCCGTCTTTATAATCGCTCCTTTCGTCAGAATATTTCTTCTGGTATAGTGCGGATTTGCCGGGTTCTGAACGACTCCCAGAATCTTGACCTTTTTAGTTTTCCCCTTTTCATCCGAGACATTCGCAAGATTTACTGCTAAAAGTCTTACCTTTCGGTTTCCTCCCCTCACCCTATCTATCCTTTTCTTTATCTCGCCGACGCTCGGTGCTAGAAAAATTCCACCCCTATCCATCCTTCTCTTCTTTCTCAGGGGCTTTAAAAGCTTCCCGGTTGGTTTTCTTTGAGACCTCAGGTGCCAGGTCGGCATAAATTTTTTATAAACATTTATATTTATATACCCATGCTAATAGAATGAATATGCAGAGACCACTCGACGTACTTGGCTCGGCAGTTGACAAAAGGATCATCGTCCAGACCAAAAACGGCGAGACCATAACAGGGATCCTTAGGGCTTTTGATTCCCATATCAACATCTGGCTGGACGATGCGAGGGTTCAGGCGGAAAAGGAAGTAAATCTTGGAAAAATTTTGATAAGAGGGGACAACATAGTTTATATCTCCCCGGGTAAGTGAGCTAATTATGGTTAAAGGAACCCCCTCGATGGGTTTGAAGCAGAAGAAGACACATATAAGATGCAGGAGATGCGGAAAGCACTCTTATCATGTAAGCAAAAAAAGATGTTCTGCTTGCGGTTTCGGTCAGAGCTCAAAAATAAAAAAATATTCCTGGCAATGGAAAGCCAGGTTAGGGAAGGGCAACAGGGTGAAGTGACTATTCCTTTACTGGTTTTACCTTGATCCCTATCGATTCGAGCTTTTTCTTCAGTTTTTTCAAAGCTGTATGTATTGCCTCTATCGTATGGGCCCCTGTACAGATTATTTTGCCTGAAGAAAACAGCAGAAAAGCAACTCTGGGTTCCTGGATTCTGTAGACGAGACCTGGGAACTGTTCTGGTTCGTATTCTGCGTTTTCGAGCTGGAAGGTTATGTCTTCCAGATTAAGGTTTGCCTTTATCTTGGTCGATGCCACGATGTTTTCAACCTGAACCCTGTATTTCCTCGGCAAGCTAACGCCTGTCTTCCTTATAGTATTCACCACTATCTTGATAGCTTCCTTTGCCTTTTCTATCGATTTCGCTCCGGTGCAAACTATCTTTCCAGATGAGAATATCAAAGCTGCTGCTCTGGGTTCCTGGATTCTGTAGACGAGACCTGGGAACTGTTCTGGTTCGTATTCTGCGTTTTCGAGTTTGTTCACGAGCTTATGCAGCTGAATCGGTTTCCCTAAAGAAACAAAAGCTACCACATTTTCGATTTTCACTTTGAATTCCGCCATAATTTATTATATAAAGCTGCTTTTAAATTAAAAAGATGAAAAGGCAAAAAATCGTTCCCGATACATCGGTTTTGATAGACGGAGTCCTCTCCCGACTTATTCAGAAAGGAAAGCTTAAGGATGCTGATATCATCATACCGAAAGCTGCAATCGATGAGCTTCAGGCACAGGCCGCAAGAGGAAAGGATACGGGCTTTAGAGGGCTTGAGGAAATAAAACTTATAAGAAAGCTTGGCGAGCCGAAAGGGATCAGGATAAGTTTTAAAGGAGAAAGACCAACTCTCGAGGAAATCCAGCTTGCTAAGAAAGGCAGAATAGACGCGCTCATTCGTGATGTTGCGGCACAGGAGGGGGCTGTCCTGTATACTTCTGATTATGTTCAAGCTCTGGTGGGAGAGGCTGAGCAGGTAAAGATCGAATATGTGCAGAAGCCACCTTTGGAAAGGATAACCCTTGACGAGTTCTTCAAGCCCTTGACCCAATCGGTCCATCTAAAAACCGGTGTCCTGCCCCTTGCAAAGGTAGGCAAGCCAGGAGAGGTAAAGCTTGTCCAGCTGAGAAAGGAACCGATGAAGGAGGAAGAGATCAGAAACATAATTAACGAAGTTCTGGAAAAGGCGAGGCAGGAAGAGGGATCTTTTGTTGAGATTTCCAAGGCAGGAGCCCTTGTCGTTCAGCTCGGAAATACCAGGATTTCTATTGCCGAACCCCCTTTCTCTGATGGTCTTGAGCTGACAGCCGTAAGACCTATTGCGAAAGTCACTCTGGAAGATTACAAGCTCCACGAAGAGCTGAAAAAACGGATCGTCGACAGGAGCAGTGGGATCCTGATAGCAGGACCCCCTGGTTCTGGAAAAACTTCGTTTGCTTCAGCCCTTGCCGAATTCCTGCACTCTCAAGGAAAGATAGTAAAGACTTTCGAGCAACCCCGAGACCTGCAGGTCGGACCAGAGATTACGGAATATGCTCCTCTGGAAGGTGATTGGACGAAAACTGCAGATATACTTCTGTTGGTAAGACCGGATTATACTATTTTCGATGAGGTTAGGAAAACACACGATTTTAGGGTTTTTGGTGATATGAGGTTGGCTGGAGTAGGGATGATCGGTGTCATTCATTCAACAACCCCTGTTTCGGCAATCCAGCGTTTTATTGGTAGGGTAGAGCTCGGTATAATTCCCGCGATAGTCGACCTGGTGATTTTCATTGAAGCAGGAAAGATAAAGAAGGTTTATGAACTCGGGTTAACCGTAAAGATCCCCACAGGGATGAAAGAGGCTGACCTGGCAAGGCCTGTTGTGGAGGTGAGGGATTTCGAGACCAAGGAGCTCGAATATGAGATCTATACTTTTGGTGAGGAAAACGTGATCATGCCCGTAAAGCAAAAGCTATCTCCTATAAAGGAACTCGCAAAGGAGAGGATTTATGAGGAAGTGAGCCGGTTTGATCCAAAAGCCGAAATAGATGTTGTATCAGATGAACAGATCGTTGTAAGGGTGAGGACCGATGCCATACCCAAGCTTATCGGAAAGAAGGGAAAGACTATCGAGAAGCTGGAAAAAAAGCTGGGCTTGAGGATACAGGTAGAACCGAAGGAACCGACCCTTAAACACGAAATACCCTGGGACTGGGAGGAATCGGGAGCTTATGTCATTCTGAGGGTAAATCCTGAGCTGACCGGACAGCAGATTGACGTGTACAGAGACGGAGAATATCTTTTTTCGCCTTTCGTTTCCAAAAAAGGAAGGATCAGGATAAGGAAGAAGACCGAAACAGGCAGGAAAGTAATGTCTGCCATCCTTTCCGGTAGGTTGAAAATAAGGGCCTGATTATTTAACCCAGAGCTTTGCCTGCTCGATGTCCCATTTCCAGTCTTTCGGCAGGACGCCTTTCCTTTTATAGTACTTTGCGAGCCTTCTGATTTTCGACTCGGTTATGAGGAAGCCCCTTTTGGATGTATAATCCTTTCTGTGTTTCTGCAAATGGGCCTGAAGGTTTATCGCTTTCTTTATCAGATTATAAAGGTCCTCTGGTATCTCCGGAGCCAAACCGTGCTTTTCCAGGATCTGCTTGAGTTTTATTTTATTTATCCTCACGGTTGGAATGCCGTACTGATCCCTAAGGATCAGCCCTATCTTGGCTGGAGGATGACCTTCCTTTGCGAGCTTAACCACTATCTGCTCAATTTCTTCGGGCTTGTACTTCACCCAAGAGGCTACTTTATGGACTGGCTTATGCGATCCTGACTTTCCCTTTCTTCGAGAGTGCATTCTTGCCATAGTTATAACTTTAGATAAGTTTATTAAATATTTTAGTTCCAAATAAAAATTATGGACTTTCCTGAAATAATCAA
>QMZZ01000038.1 GCA_003663445.1 Candidatus Aenigmatarchaeota archaeon
GAAAAAAGACAGGAGGTTGAAAGGCAGATAGCTTATGAACGAGCTTGAGTTGAAGCTCTTGAAGCTTATGGCAGAAAGGACGCTTTTGACAACACCAGAGCTAAAAAACCTCCTGGGTGAGGAAAACGGCTTGGATCTGGCTTTAGCAAGCCTCAGACAGCAGGGTTATATCGAGAAAATAGAATCTCTCGGAATCTGCTGGATCGTGACGAAAAGGGGTCTCCAAGCCATAAAAAACCTCTCTCTCTAATTATTTAATAGCCCGGTGGTGTAGCGGTCAAGCATAGCGGGCTTTGGTTTCCAAAGCTCTGATTTGGATGAAGAAACCCGCTGACGGCGGTTCGAATCCGCCCCGGGCTATCATGAACCTGAGAAGGGTTATAGCAGAAGAGCTCGGTATAGCCCCGGAATTGCTCGAAATCCCTCCAGCCGAAATTAAGGCTGATTACGCTCTGCCGTGCTTCAAGCTCGGGAAGAGGCCTGAAGAGCTTAAAAGGGATTCCGAGCTTTTCTCAGCAGAGGCGCAGGGAGGATATCTAAATCTGAAGCTAAACTGGTCAAGACTTGCAAAAGAGCTTTTAAAACCGAGGAGGAAGCGAAAGCTTAAGGGAGAGCTGATCCTCGAACATACTTCTGCGAATCCCGACGGTCCCCTGCATATAGGACATTTCCGCAACTCGGTCCTGGGGGATGCCCTGGCAAGGATCCTGAGGTATCAGGGATACCGCGTGAATACAGAATTCTATGTCAATGATATGGGAAGGCAGATAGCCATAGCTGTTTGGGAATGGTTAAGGAAGCAGGAAGAGCCGAAGGGAAAGCCGGACTGGTGGGTCGTTGAGCTTTATATAAGGGGGAACCGAAGGCTTGAAGACAACCCTCACTTGGAGGAATCCCTAAGGCACTTAATGGAGCTCTTTGAGAGGGGTGACCAGAAGATAAGAAGGGCTTATAGAAAGCTCGTTCAGGCATGCCTCAAGGGACATAAGCAAACGCTTGAGGAGCTCGGGATCCGGATAGACAGCTTTAGGTACGAATCGGATTACCTGCCTGAAGTCAAGCAGGTCATAAAAAGGCTCGGGAAATGGATAAAAAGAGAGGGGAAGCACCTGTGGGTCGACCTAAAGCCCTTCGGCATCCAGCGGGAGTTCACACTCACCCGGGCTGATGGAACAACGATCTATCCGGCAAGGGACCTGGCATATCATCTGGACAAGTTCAGGAGGGCTAAAGAGAACATAGCCGTAATAGGATGGGATCAGAAATTTTATTTCGAACAGCTCCTCAAAACCCTTAGCTTGCTCGAGCCTGAAGCCGTCAAGCATTACAGGATAGTTTTCTACCAGCATCTCAGACTTCCAGAGGGCAGGATATCCACCAGAAAGGGGAGCTTTATAGCCATCGACATACTCCTGCAAGATGCTGTCCAGGAAGCGAGAAGGATAGTTGAGGAAAGGATGCCAGGATATCCTGAAGCTGAAAAAGCCAGGATAGCCAAAGCCGTGGGTGTCGGGGCTTTAAAATGGACGATGCTGAGGATATCTCCGGAAAAGGGCTGCGTTTGGACCTCTGAGGCCCTGAGGTTTGAGGGAGCAACAGCGCCATATGTTCAGTACACCTATGCAAGGGCCAGGTCTGTCCTGAGGAAGAGCAGGAAAAAACCGAAGGCAGGCAGCTTAGAGGACCCGAGGGAAACAAGGTGCTTGAAGCTTTTAGGAGAATTCGAATGGGTGCTCGAGCAGGTCGAGAAGAACTTAAGGCCCCATCTGCTAGCAAACTATGCCCTAGAACTGGCAGATGCCTTTAACGAATTTTACCAGAATCTGCCGATCCTCAACTCAGAGAAAGCAAGGGAAAGGCTTATGCTAACCCAAAGGGTTGCCGAAACCCTAAAGCTCTGCCTCGATCTTCTCGGGATCGAAGCCCTGGAGAGAATGTAGAGGACCCTGAATACTAACAGAATAGGATGCTAGAGCAGAGGCAAACCTACACGACTTCTCAAGGGAATAACCCTTCAGCAAGCCATAAACCAATCCAGCCACATAGACATCGCCTGCTCCTGTCGGATCCCTGACAGGAAACTTCCATGCAGGTATCCTTTGCCTGAAAGGCCAAAGGATTTCAGAACCCCTTTCCCCTCTGGTAATGATCAGGGTTTTATCCCTCTTCTCGCATTCCCGGATAAACCCTGCCTCATCCTCCAGATCGTCTTCAGAGACCTTCACCAGGTCCACCCAATCCAGCAAGCTGAAATCGAGTCCAGTTTTCTCTACCCTTCCGTCTCTCGCTTCCCTCATAAACCCCTGTGGATCGAGGATTATCCGTCCTTCAGCCCTTTCGGAAAGCCATTTCACCAGTTTTGGATCTATCTCGGATATAACAGGACCGAGATGGATGAAGCGGGCAGAAAGCCATTCTTCAGGAAAGTCCTTGATCCCTATCTTCTCCCCCACCCACCTTACCTCCTGCCGCCTCCTTCCGTCCTGATAGATGTTCAGGAAGCACGTGGTCCTTTCTTGCTCTCCTGCCCTGACAGGCAGGTCCAGCTGGTCCCAGTACTTGAAGTCTTTACCGACCTTCGTAACGATGCCTACCTTAAGCCCCAAGAGGGATGCAGCGAGGGAGGTGTAAGCAGCAGGCCCGCCCAATGCCTCCCTTCTTTTACCAGAGATTTCTATAATGTCGTGAAGCAGATAGCCTACAACGACGAGATCTACCTGCATATCCACTCTTCCAAAAGCTTCCTTGCCTGCCAGTCAGGATATTGCTTTGGAGGGGATTTCATAAAATAGGCAGATGGAGCTTCAAGGACTCCTGCCTCCCCTCTTTCAAGGGCGAGCTTCAGGCACTTTATCGCCTCGATCACCACCCCAGCAGAATTCGGTGAGTCCCATACCTCGAGCCTGAGCTCGAGATTCAGGGGAGCACCTCCGAAGTTCCTCCCTTCGAGCCTGATAAAAGCTATCTTTCTGTCCTTAAGCCACGGGACCCAGTCAGAGGGACCTATCTGCAGCTCAGCAGGATGGTTCAGGACAGATTCCACGGCCTGGGTTTTCGATTTCTTCTTACTTTTCAGCCTGCTCCTCTCCAGCATGTTAAGAAAATCGGTATTCCCGCCTACATTGAGCTGGTAGCTCCTCTCCAGCCTGACCCCTCTTTCTTCGAAAAGCCTTGCAAGTGTTCTGTGAACTATCGTCGCGCCGAGCTGGGACTTTACATCATCCCCGATGATCGGCAGCCCTGCCCTCTCGAACCTTTTTGCCCATTCAGGATCGGAAGCTATAAAGACAGGGATGCAGTTCAGGAAAGCGCATCCTGCCTCAAGAGCGGCTTCAGCATAGTACCTGCTAGCCTTTTCCGCTCCGACCGGAAGGAAGTTTATCAGGACATCCGCCTTGGCCCTTTTCAGCTCTTCCGCAACATCCGCTTCTTCCTCTGCTGGCTTGAAAGTTAGCTCTTCAGGATAGGTCAGCATATGCTCAGCAACCCCGTCAAATCGAGGCCCTGGCTTTACCGTTACATCCAGCTTCGGGACCTCAGCAAAGCGATAAGTGCAGTTCGGAGGGGAAAAAATAGCTTCTGAGAGGTCCTTTCCGATCTTCCTGCTATCGATATCGAAAGCAGCCACCGGCTTTATCTTATAGGGCTTCAAAGGTAGACCCATCCCTGGTTGATTTGAAAAAATACCCTGGATTAGGGCTGAACAGCAGTTTCCGATCCCGGCTATCGCGATCCTGATCATATTTTACAATCGTAAAATATTTTATATATGTAAAACAGTTTAAAAATATGCAGGCCTGGGAAAGACTCGTCAGGAATTCAACCCTCGAATGTCTCTGGCCCTATGTCCTCTCGATCCTGAAAACCAGGCCTATGCATGCTTACCTGCTGAGAAACGAGATCGAGAAAAGGTTCGGTTTCAGACCAGGCAGGGTAACGGCTTATAAAGTCCTTTACAAGCTCAAAAGGGAAGGGCTTGTCCGTGCAAAAAGGGCTGGGAGGAAGGAGGTTTACAGCCTGACCCCACAGGGCTTGAAAGAGCTGGAAAGGGCAAAAAAATACTGGGCCGGACTGGCCAGAAAGCTTTAAAGCCATTAAGGTTAATAATATTATCCGTGATCCAATGAAAGGAGGGGATAGAAATGGCAAAACCGTCCTATGTGAAGTTTGATGTCCCGGCAGACCTTGCAGCAAAGGTTTACGAAGCGGTAAAGATAGCAGCAACGACAGGGAAGGTCAGAAAGGGTGTCAACGAAACGACCAAAGCGATAGAAAGGGGGCTTGCAAAGTTCGTAGCGATAGCCGAGGATGTCTCTCCAGAGGAGATAGTGATGCATCTGCCTGTCCTTTGCGATGAGAAGCAGGTCCCGTACCTCTATGTTCCGTCCAAGGAAGAGCTCGGAAAGGCAGCAGGGATAACCGTAGCAGCTTCCTCTGTTGCAGTAACAGAGGAAGGAGATGCGAAAAAGATCCTCGAAGAGCTTCAGAAAAAGTTCAAAGAGCTAAAGAAGTAAGATGGTTCCGGCAGAAGTGATTCAGGTGATAGGGAAGTTAGGGGTAAAAGGCGTGTCCAGGGTTAGGTGCAGGCTTCTCCAGGAAACCGACGGGCCGAAGGTGCTCATCAGAAACGTTTCAGGACCCGTCAAGCCGGGTGACATCCTCATGCTTAAGGAGATAGAACTAGAGGCTGAAACAAAGCTCACAGGAAGATAGGATGCCAAAGTGCAGCTTCTGCGGCAACCCTCTTCCAGAGGGCCGGGGGAAGATGTTGGTGAAAACATCAGGGCAGGTTCTCTACTTCTGCAACTCTAAATGCCAGAGAAATTATGAGCTTGGAAGGAACCCGAAGAAGCTTAAGTGGGTTAAAAAGAAAAAATCTAAATGAGGTTGCTGACCCTTTTGGTCATTACTTACCTGCTTCTTAGATTTCTAAAGCTTGCATGGACTCTCTGGCTGA
>QMZZ01000039.1 GCA_003663445.1 Candidatus Aenigmatarchaeota archaeon
CTTCAACTTTTCCTTGACCTGGCTCTCGAGCTTCTCGAGGCTCGCTATCCTGCTCTTAAGCAGCTCCTCCTTCTCCTTCAGCTCCTTCTTCACCTCCTCTGCGTCCATCTTCAGCAGGATCGGACCTGAGAGCTTGAAAACCTCCTTATCACCTGTCCTCTCAAGGTCTTCAAGAGCCTTCTGGATCTCGAGAAGCTGAAGGTTCAGGGTCTCCTTCTGAATAAGGATGGACTGGATCTGCTGCTGGTATGCCTCCTTCTCCTTCATTCCGCCTCAACCCTCTTTACCACAGGGGCCCTCCTCTTCTCAAGAATCCTGTAACCGCAGAAGGGACACTGAATCTTTTTTGCTGTTGCAAGCTCGAGCTCGATCACCTTCCGGCAAGCAGTACAAACATATTCAGCCATTTTTTATTTTCCCTATCTGGGTTTATAAGCCTTTCCTGCAAACTTAAGCCCACACTTCGGGCAGTACCAGATACCCTTCGCAAGCCTCTTCAATCCAGGCTTCAGGCATGCAGGACAGGGATGCTTCTGCCTTTGCTGGAGCTCTACCTCCAGCAACCTTTCCTTGATCTTGCTCCCGTATCTCGGGCCGAATCTTCCTGCAGGACCGACTTTCTTCGTCATACCATCCTCCTCAGTTTTTCAGCATACTTCCCTGCCTTTCCAAGCAGGTCGTCTATCTCCTCCAGCCTCAACACCAGAGGACCTGTTTTCTGGATCGCGCATATATTACCATCTTCCTTAGAAGTTATTATAAGTTTTCCCTCCATAACAGATTCTTCCTCGAGGTTCGGATCGAGCAGGAAGGTATTTCCGACCTTGGTAAAAGAAACGGCTATCGGTTTGTGCTGGATTGGAAGCTTGTCCCCCCTGACCGTATAGTCAACCTTCTGTCCGTCCCATCCCGGAAACCTGGCATCCAGGAGGGCTGCAAGGGCTGCTAGGGCTGAAGCGTCCAGAAGGTTTCCTGCATGATTTATGATATGGATATCGATAAAAACCGCCCATGCCTTCTCCCCTGGCTCGATACAGAGCTTTTCCATCTGGATCGCCTTCGACTCCCTTATCCCCCTGTCAACCACCCTTGCAAGCTCTATCGCCTCCTCAGAAGGCGGCCCTGTCTCGAAAAGGGGTGATGCTATCGGCGAGAACTCGGCATTAACTATAAGCAGGCCCTCCTCTGGCTTGTCGGGAAAGGGCTGCTCAACCGCAAGCTTCACCCCTGCCAGGACCTCGGTATTTCCGATCTTTACCCTTGCCGAACCCTCTGCGTTCTGGATCACTCCCTTCTCCACCTGCACCAACCTATATTCGTCAAGGGCCCTTCCGTCTATCCTTTCCCCCTTCTCTATCAGCTTCAGGACGTACTCATTTTGCACCCTCATCTATCCACCTCCTTTTAAGGGCCTCCCTCTGCTTCTGATAGATCGTCTGGCACCCTTTAAGGGCAAGCCTCACGAGCTTCTTTACATCCTCTGGAGAAACATCCCCGTCGAGCTGCATCAGGGTTACCTGCTCCTTCCTCGGGATGACAGCCACCGGCAGGTCGCAAGCCGTCAGGTCCTCCTCCTCAGAGGTCAGGTCCAGGACATACTCTCCGTCTATCTTTCCGACCGCTACCGCCGATACGAGATCCCTCATCGGCACCCCGGCATCAGCCAAAGCCACCGATGCCGCATTTATTGCAGCAGTCCTCGTCCCGGCATCTGCCTGAAGGATGTCGATATAAACATCTATCTGCGCCTTCGGGAACTCCTCCAGAAAGATCACCGGCTCAAGGGCCTGCCTAATCACCTTACAGAGCTCTATCGACCTCCTTGAAGGCCCTGGTCTCACCCTTTCCTTCGTCGAGAACGGGACCATCGCATAAATCGTCTCCAGAACAGCCCTGTCAGGAAGCCTCAGGTGCCTTGGGTACATCGATTTTGGCCCGTAAACAGCCGCGACCGCCGTCGTCTTCCCCATCTGGACCAAAGCCGAGCCGTTTGCCTGCTCGATAACACCTGCCCTTATCGTTATCGGCCTCAGCTCCTCAGGCTTCCTTCCATCAGCTCTCTTAAGCATTTTCCTCAAGGAACTTTGCGACCCGATCGGTCAGACCCTCCTTATAAAACTCTCTATCTATGAGCTTTATCGCCTTTATCACGAGCTCCTCCTTTCCTCCCTCTATCCAGATGAACCCGTTCTGCCCTATAAAGATCTTCGATCCGCTTGCCTTCTTGATAATACTCACCATCGAACCACCCCTTCCTATCACCCTCGGGATTTTTGCCGGATTTATCGTGAGAAGCCTTCCTGTCTGGATCTTCTTGCAGAGGGGATCCTTCATCGAAAGATAGACAGACGTCTTGGAAACCCTCTCTATCTTGGCATAAATCAGATCACCGACATCTAGAATCGTCGAGAGATCGGTCTTAGTTATATCTATGAACTGCTTCATCCCTGCCAGAGGCAGGAAGGCATCATAAGCCGTGTTTATATCCACTATCCAGCCATTAGACTGAATATCAACAACCTTCCCAACGACCATGTCACCTGCCCTCGGGAGATAGATGCTGTTGAAGGGTATGACAGAGATCACCCTGTTCTTTATCTGAACCAGCCCGAGCTTCTTCGCCACTATCTCTTCTCCATCCCGATAGCAGTTCTTTCCCGGAAGCCAGTCAAGCGACTTCACCAGGACGTCCCCGGGAAGTACAAACTCTTTCTCCTTTTTCATAAACTTTTTATTCTCCTTCAGGTTTATAAGCTAATCCAGAACCCGGCTTTCAAGCTGCCCTCCAGAAAGCCTGTTGAGCTTTGCCATGATCTCTGCTTGCATCCCTGCCGGAAGCTCGATAACAGCATACCATCCGTCCCCCTTCCATTCCTCCTTCCTGATCGTTACCATCCCCCTTATCTGTGCAGAAACCCTTCCAGCATATTCCATCGGGACCTTTATCGCTATCCTCACCCTCTTGAGCGATATCGGCAGGACAGACGATATCGCCTGGATGACCGGTTCGAGCTGCTGATCAGCCGGCTTGAAGGGATCTATCTGCACCCTTGCCTCCTCCATCGCATTAAGGATCCTGGTTACCGGATGGGGAAGACCCGTCTGCGGGTTCACGGCTTCCCTTGCCAGGATATCGGCTATCTGCCTCCTCCTCTGCTCCATCTGCCTCCTCCTTTGCTCAACCGTTAGCTGGACCTCCCCCTTCCTCAGGATCTCCTCGGCTATTTTAAGCAGGTCCTGGGTCCCGAAAGCCTCCTCGAGCTCCTTCTCCCCTGCCCTCTCCCCCTTCCTTGCATCCTTAAAAACAGCCCTGACAGCCAGGATCGATTCCAGCCCAACAGGCTTCCCCTGCCTGAAATCCTGAGCTAGCTCAGGATCGACAAGGATTTCGAACCTCTTTCCGCCTCTTTCTATCCTTGCTATGACCGCTTTTTCAAGCGATACCATCTAAAAACCTTTCACATCAAGCTTCTCGATACCCTTCTTGGTGATCCAGATGACCTCGAGCTCCCCTCCAACACCCTTCTCCCCTTCCTTAGCAGCCTTTATGAGCAGTTTAAGACCTTCTTCCCTTGTCATCCCTGGCTTCCATCCCTTCGTCAGGACCTTCCTTGCTCTGTCCCCTCCCCTTCCGATCGCCTGGGCCTGCCATTCCATCAGCGTCCCTGAGGGGTCTGTCTCGAAAAGTCTCGGCCCTGTGTCATCAACCCCTCCGACGAGCATCCCGACACCGTAAGGCCTGACACCCGCATACTGCGTCACCAGGTGCTTCCTGTCACATATATAAGTGACCAGGGAGAGGATCGAGGCAGGCTCTCCATAAGTTATCCTGTTTATCTGCGCCCTCACCCTTGCGAGCTCTGCAAGCTCCCTTCCATCAGCCAGGGACCCTGAAATAACAGCCGCAACATGATCGTCTATCTGGTAGATCTTCTTGTAAGAATCAAGGATCGCGAGCTTCGGCGCCACCTTCACCCCTGCAAGCAGGACCCCCTCCTTCGTCCTTATCCCGATCGAGGTCGTCCCGTTCTTGACCATCTGCCTCGCATATTCCACCTGCAGGAGCCTCCCCTCTGGGGAGAAAACGACTATCGTCCGGTCGTAAGCCATATGAGAAGGCGGGACGGGTTCTGCCATAATTTTTATTGCTCCCGATCCTTATAAATCTTGACAAGAAGCCCCATTAGCTCATTCCCCTTCAGCCTCCTGCCCCTTTTCGCCTCCCTTTCGTTAAAGCTGTTCAGCCCATCAGGCCTCACCCCGCCAGAGATAAGCCAGGGTACGGGATCAGGAAGGTGGCGGTATCCCTTGAAATCAGGAGAGCTCGCCGTTCCGTGATCACACGTCAGGCAGAAGGTCCCCCTGAACCCCAGCCTCCCCAGCTGGCTGTCAACCTTCTCGATATATGCCCTCTTCAACCCGGGTCTTGCATCATGAGAGAGTATATCCGTCGCATTTATGTGAAGCCATACCAGCTCAAACCGCTTAAAAGCCCTCTCAACTGCCCTGAACTTGCCTTCAAGATTGGTATCAGGCATCCCGTTGGCTCCCGGGACCTCTATCACCTCAAGCCCGAGCCATCTCGCAACACCCTTGGCTATCGGTATCCCTGCAACACAGCATCCCTTAAGCCCCCACCTCTCCCTAAAGCTTTCGGTCTCCCTCTTCCTCCCGACATTCCTGATGAGCAGGCAGTTTGCAGGCCACCTCCTCTTCCTGTTCACCTCAGCCCCCTCCAGCCTCTTTCTCGCCTCCCTCAGGAAGCTGTTAAGGACCTCAGCCGTTTTTTTGCCTTCAGGCCTTTTCGCCCTCACCTCAGGAACCGGGACCCCTGTCCTCATCGGATCGTTCGGAAGGATCTGATCAGAAACCCCCTTTCCACTCAGC
>QMZZ01000040.1 GCA_003663445.1 Candidatus Aenigmatarchaeota archaeon
ATCCTGAAAGGACTGTTTGGATAGAGCTGAAAGGCAGGGATGCATGGGTATATACGGAAAGGTTTAAGGGGCCCGGGGGCTTTCCGGTCGGTGTTCAGGGAAAAGTAGCTATTTTGATCAGAAATCGAAGGGACCTGCTAGCAGGCTGGTTGATGATGAGGAAAGGATGCTGGCCCTATCCTGTTTATTTCAAGCTGAAAGATGTTGGGCAGAGGTTTTTCAGGAAATGGCTTTTCCAAGAGCCAGAGTGGATTTCCGGAAGGGAACTTGAGGATGCCTTCAAGCTCGGCATTCCTGTTGCCGTGGGAGATATGAGGATAAAAAGCTATCCAAAGCCCGTTCTCAGGCCGTTGCTGTTTTTTAATCAGGTCAAGTTAATTAAAATATGGGGATTTCCGAAATCCTTTCTGGCATAAAGTCCCTTAAGATCCAGGGTGCAAGGGCGGTTGCCCTGGCAGGCCTAAGGGCATTTGAGCTCAAACTGAAAACAGCAAAGAATAGAGGGGAGCTGAGAGCATTTTCCAAAAAGCTTCTTTCCTTAAGGCCGACAGAACCGTCGCTCAAGAATGCGATAGCTTATGTGATGGGGAAGATCGAGGAGATCCCTGATTTTCAGCAGGCAAAAAGGGCAGGGATTCTCGCATGCAGAGAATATGAAAAAAAGCTTCAGGAAAGTCTCGATCTTATCGCAGAAATCGGTTCGGGACAGATTCAGGAAGGTGAGACCATCCTAACACACTGCCACTCATCCTCTGTAATGGCGATCCTTAAAAGGGCAAGGTCGCAGGGGAAGAAGTTCAGGGTGATCGTGACCGAAACGAGACCGAAACTTCAGGGCCTGATAACCGCAAAAGAGCTTTTAAGGGCTAGGGTCCAGATAGTCTATTGTGTTGACTCTGCGATAGGATGGGTGATGAAAAAGGTCGATAAGGTGCTCGTTGGCTGTGACGCTATCCTGGCAGATGGCTCTATCGTGAACAAGATAGGTACCTTTCCCATCGCGCTTGTCGCTAAAGCTTTTGGTGTCCCCTTCCTCGTTTCTGCCGGGACCTATAAGTTCGATCCCGAGACCGTCCTCGGAGTTCAGGAGATAATCGAGGAAAGGGATCCTGCTGAGATTATTCAGCCGAGAAAGCTGCCCGGGGCGAAAATAATAAATCCTACCTTCGATATCACCCCAGCCGAATACATTCAGGCATTGATAACCGAAAAGGGTATAATCAGGCCGGAGCTTGTCCGAGAGCTTCTGGTTTGATGGGGCCGCTGGGACTTGAACCCAGAGGAGCCGGTTTCTTCATCCCCTCAGCTCTCCAGCCAAAACTGGAGCCGGCCAGGTTACCTATTACCTCACGGCCCCATTAATAGCTTTGATTTGCCAAATTTAAAAATGGAGAGATGGGCTTCCAAGCTCGGATTTCTGCTCGCAGCCATCGGCTCTGCTATCGGAATAGGTAACGTTTGGAGGTTCAGCTATATAGCATATTCTTCAGGGACCCTTGCCTTTCTCCTTATCTATCTTTTCTCGATCCTTACGGTCGGGGTACCTCTTTTGATGCTCGAGTTCTCCCTCGGTCACTTCAGCAAGTCTTCTGTTCCAAAAGCATTCTCACGGATATCAAGACCAGCAGGCATTCTAGGATGGCTGATGGTTTTTAACTGCTGGATGATCTCTGTCTACTATGCCTTGATCCTTTCCTGGATCCTTGCCTATGCAGGTTATTCCATAACCCTTGCTTGGGGTCATGACCCGATAGGATTTTTCCAGACCTTTTCAACTGAAAGGATCGAAATCCAGCTCCTGCTTCTTGTCTTTGTTTGGTTCTTCGCTTTCAGCATCGTCAAATCAGGGGTGAGGGAGGGGATAGAATATGTGAGCAGGATTTTCGTTCCGTTGATGTGGGCTCTCATGGCAGGTCTTTTCATGCTTTCCTTTGAAAGGGGGCTTCCTGTACTGCCTTTCAGCCCCTCGGACTTTCTTGACCTCAAGCTCTGGATGCTCGCTCTGGGTCAGGCATTTTTCTCGCTTTCCGTCGCCTTCGGCTCGATGCATGTTTATGCAGGTTATGTTCGAGAAAAACTCGAGATAAGGAAAAGCACAATTATTACGGCTTTAGCAGATAGCGGTTTCAGCTTCCTCTCCTTCTTCACCCTGCTCCTGATCCTTGGTAACACAGTAGTGCCGAAGGAAGATGAAATAGGGCTCGCCTTTATATCCGTTCCCCTGGCTCTAAACCAGCTTGGGGCAGGATTCGGTCTTGTCTTTTTCTCGGTACTCTTCCTTCTCGGCATCACCTCCCTGATAGCCATGGTCGAGACCGCAGTTTCTGCCTTGGAAGAAAGGTTCGGATTTGGCAGGACCCGAGCTTCCGGAACAGCCTGCCTGCTTCCGCTTCTCTTCGGATTTCTTCTCTGCCTCCTCGGAAAGCCCGGGATCATCCTGATAGACGGGCTGGGGGCAGCCATCCTGGTCCTTCTGGGTTTTATGGAATCCGTCATCCTGGGATGGTTCTTTCTCCCCAACCTTTCAGAGCACCTGAGGGCAACAGAGGGGAGGCCTATAGGAAGGAAGCTAAGGTTCTGGATAAAGTTCGTGCTCCCGGCAATCCTTTTCCTCGTCCTGCTCTCAAGACTCGTATAGTTCGTCAATCGTCTTTTTCGGCTTTTTAAATCGACGATCGACAATCATCGAATTTTCCTTTTATTTGGCTGAAGGGATATTTAAGCATTTCTGTAAAGCGGTATACAGATAGCTTTTTAAAGCAGTTCTTTAAAGCTTAAATAAGCTGTCTTATGACCCCGAACCTCGATTGAAGTGAAGGTTGGCCTGTTATGAAGGGGATTTCAGGGTTAGCCGAAGGACTATGAAAGGGTTGATAATAGCTGCAGGGGATGGGACCAGGATGGGTGAACTTACTCAGGAGAGGCCGAAACCGCTTATAAGCATTCTCGGAAAGCCGCTTATAGAAAGGATAATCCTGGCTGCAAAGAAAGCAGGGATAAGAAGTTTTGTGGTGGTGACAGGATACCTGGGAGAAAAGATAAGGAGAAGGCTGGGAAACGGCAGGAAACTGGGGGTCAAGATAAGGTATGTGAGCAATCCGGAATGGGAAAGGGAAAACGGTCTCTCTGTTTTAAAGGCGAAAAAGCTTTTGGGAAAGGAAAATTTCATCCTGATGATGTCGGATCACCTTTTCGAGCCGAAGATAATCAAGAAGCTCAAGCGGATAAGGATAAGGGACGGATGCGTTCTGGCTGTAGATAAAAGCCCGGAATACTATATAGACCTGGACGATGCGACAAAGGTCGTGACCAGGAACGGCAAGATCCTTAGGATCGGAAAGGACCTGAAAAGATTCAATGCCGTGGACTGCGGTATCTTCCTCTGCACCCCTCGCATTTTTGATGCCTTAGAGAACAGCATCGAAAGAGGGGATGAGACGCTCTCGGGCGGAATAAGGCTTTTGGCAAGACAGGGAAAGATGAGAGCGATGGATATAGGGGATGCCTTCTGGATGGATATAGATACACCATGGGATTGTGAAAAGGCTGAGGACATCCTGACAGGCACTTTCAGAGGACCTGAATGCCAGCTCATCTATAAGAACTACGGGTTTTTGGGTCCTTGGTGGTGAATTTATTTTAAAGAAGTGAAATTCTATTATAAGCCCCGGTAGCTCAGTTGGTAGAGCGTTGCCTTGGTATTTCTCGAAAAGGCAAAGGTCGCGGGTTCAATCCCCGCCCGGGGCTCATGCATAAAACCGTTGCCCTGGTGATCCTGAAGGACGGAAAGTTGCTTTTGCTGAAGCGTGCGAACCAGCCAGAGAAGGGGCTGTGGGCTTTTCCAGGAGGTCATCTTGAGGCTGAAGAAAGTCCTGAAGAAGCTGCGGAAAGAGAAGGGAGGGAGGAGGTAGGGGAGATAAGGATCAAGCAGCTTCTCTGGAAGTTCAGGCACGGAGTTCTTCCTGGAGAAAACCGTCATCCAGAACCGCATCAGCATGAGTGCTGGGTTTTTCTTGCCGAGCTTGAAAAGCTTAGACCTGGAGGAGAGGCCGAGGCTGTCGGGTGGTTCGGTCCAGAGGAAGCTGAAAGGCTTGAGCTGGCTGGATGGAGCAGGAAGATTCTGAAAAGATTTAAATCAGAAAAGCAAAAAGGGGCATGAAGGCGTCAGCGGTTGCAAATGCGAATGTTGCCTTGGTCAAGTACTGGGGGAAAAGGGATCCCAAGCTCATGCTCCCCCAGAACAGCTCGATTTCTGTGACCCTTGATGGGCTCTACAGCCACACCACGGTCGAGTTCGGTGAGTTTGAAAGTGACCAGCTGATTATAAACGGAAAGGAATTCGGCCCTGGACAGGAGGAATACGACGATTATGTTGGAAAGTTTCTTGCAGTGGTGAGGGAATTGGCAGGAACGCAGCTTAAAGCCAAAATAGTCAGTCAGAACAATTTTCCGACTGGTGCTGGTCTCGCCTCTTCAGCTGCCGGTTTTGCCGCTTTAGCACTTGCATGTTCGAAAGCTCTCGGGTTGCCGACAGACCCGAAAAGCCTCAGCATCCTGGCGAGAAGGGGTTCTGGCTCTGCGACCAGAAGCGTCCTGGGTGGTTTTGTCGAGTGGAAAAAAGGCGAAAAAGCCGATGGCTCGGATTCTTATGCCGAGCAGATAGCTGACGAGAATCACTGGCCGGAGTTCAGGATCCTTGCTGTGATAACGAGCAGGAAGGAAAAGAAAGTAAAATCGAGGGCAGGGATGGCCCAAACAGTCAAAACGTGCCCCTTTTATCCCAAATGGCTCGAGACGGTTGAGGAG
>QMZZ01000041.1 GCA_003663445.1 Candidatus Aenigmatarchaeota archaeon
GTAAAGAAGAGGTTATAAAATTGCTTGAGAAAGGGAAGATAGGGTGTTTGCCGGATTTTAGTGATTTTTTGATGACTTATGGGATGATGGTGTTGAGAAAAATGTAAAAAATTAATCTAAAAAATAAAAAATATGAAAAAATTTGTCCTCGGATTATTCTTGCTGATCCCTGTTTTGCTTTCGGGATGTTTAACTCCATCAGAACAGGACAGGGCTGTTCAGCTTTGTGTCCAGGCATGCCAGCTCGCCAAACAGAACGGCACAGACCTTTCAAACGGCCCCTGTCTTTCTAACGAGATAATCCCTGGATGGGTTTGCGATGTTGCCCATTCACCAAGGCTCCCTGTAGACGATCAGCCAGAAAATCAAAGTCCTGCTTATGGTCTTACAGCCAAGCATTTTGTCGAAGTCGATCCCGAGTGCAAATTTATAAGGGCTGCTTAATATTATATATGCCAAAGGTCAGGGTTTATACCACCCCGGTATGTCCCTGGTGCGAAAGGGTGAAGCAGTTTTTAAGGGAGCACGGAGTAGAATTTGAAGAGGTGAATGTGATGGAGGATAGAAAGGCTGCAATAGAGATGATAGAAAAATCAGGGCAGATGGGGGTCCCTGTGATCGAAATAGATGGCCAGATAGTTGTTGGTTACAATCCCGAAAGGCTGAAAGAGCTTCTCAAGCTTTAGACTCGCTTGAATCTTCCAACCCTGCTTATAAGGTCCTGATGGGTCAGAAAAACAGCTCTACAGCAGTATCGTTCGAGTCCGAGCTTATCGAGAACTTCCTTCGGATCCTTGCCTCCTTCAACCTCAGCTTTATATTTTTCCCAAAGATGCCCGATGGGTTTTCCGCAGGTAAAGCAGCGAATCGGGATTATCATAACCAAGAATTGGAAAAAGAGATATAAATAAATTTTTCCTCGAGGAATTCTCTAATTGGATGGAAAGGTATCTTCTGCTCCAGCCAGGACCGGAAAAATGGGAATCACAGGCTGTCCTGAATCCAGCGGTATATCGAGAAGGTAAAACTGTTCATCTTTTTTACAGGGCTGTCGGTTTTAATCGCTCGATGATAGGTTATGCGAAGATAACTGATGGGGAAATAGAAAGATTCAGGAAGCCTGCACTCAAACCCGAATATGGATGGGAAAAAGAGGGGACAGAGGATCCGAGGTTGGTAAAAATCGGAAATCTTTTTTACCTGCTTTACGTGGCTTATGACGGAAGGAATGCCAGGACTGCTTTGGCTATATCAAGAAAGCTTCCGAAATTCGAGAAAAGAGGTATCGTAAGTCCCCAGCTAACCGTCAAAGAGGCTTTAGGGCTTGTGAAAGACGAAAGGTATGCAAAGGCATGGCGAAAGCAGGTCAAGCATCACGGTTTGAGATCGATAATCTGGGATAAGGATGCCGTTCTTTTTCCAGAGAAGATAAAAGGAAGGTTTTGGATGCTTCACAGGATAGAACCGGATATCCAGCTGGTTAGGTTCAAAAGGTGGCAAGAACTAAAAGAAAGGGATTTTTGGGAAGAATACCTTCGGGAGCTTGACCAGCATACATTGATGAAGCCTGCCTTTAGATGGGAATCCGAAAAAATCGGAGCCGGATGCCCGCCCATCAAGACGAGAAAAGGGTGGCTGCTGATTTATCATGGGGCAGGAAAGGCTGGGAGGATAAAAAGGGGTATCGAGAGGATAAAAAGGGGATTCGGATTTAAGGGTTGGGACCTTGTTTACAGGGCTGGTATCGCCCTTCTGGACAGAAAAAGACCAGAAAAAGTAGTAGCCAGACTCGAAAAGCCGTTTTTCGGTCCGAAATATAAGTGGGAGAAAAGAGGGGATGTGGCAAATGTCGTCTTTCCAACAGGAGCTTTTATCAGGAAAGGTGTCCTTGAGATTTATTACGGCTGTGCCGACAGCCGGATAGGGGTTTTGAAAGCTCCATTGGAAGAGGTTTTTGAAAGGCTGGGGGTTTGAAGCGAAAGAGATTTAAAATTTAGCAGGATTACTAAAGATGACCCTGGATTATTTGACAAGAGATTTTTTATATGATGATGAGCTCGGAAATTATCTGAAGAACATAAAATCTATTTTTAATTATACGGAAGAGTATATCGAAGAGTTTAAGGGAAAACTGAAAAACCCGAAACTGTATCAGTTTGATGGGACCTATCATTTTAGAGGAGAATGCAACAGACATTTCGGAGAGGTTTGGATCGATGAAGATCTGAAGGTTCTCGGAAAGGTTACTGATGTGGAAAAAGCAGAGGAGATTGCAGTCCGTGTACTTGTAGGTAAAATCGAAATCGAGAATGGTAATGCAAAGCTCAAATTTGTAAAATTTTTCCCAAAGAATGATTATTTGGTTAATATCCTGCTACCACCGGTATTTTATGAACTTGAAAAACCGTTATCCGATGGTATCACCGGTTTCTATGAAGGTATATGGAGTTTTGAGGAGGGGTTCAGGAATTCGCCTATGGGATTCGTTGAAAACGTTTTATTCGGGCTTGAAATGGAAAACAAAGGAAATTTGAACTTATTTGAAAAATAACTTATTCCAAAATCTTTAGATAATTTTCCAGCCTTTTCAGCTCCTTTTGAAGCTTCTCGATAGCGAGCTTTTCCTCCTTTCTGGCTTTTTCCCTTTCTTCCTCAAGCTCCTTTCTGCAATCCTGGATGGATTTCTTCAGCTTCAGAAGGAATGCCCTTTTCAGGCATGAAAGCAGATCTCCTTGAAGCTGGATCCAAAGGTTCCTATCCTTTCTGAATTTTTTCACAATCCCGAAAATTTCAAGCAAGTCCAGGCTTAAGGATATCATCGAGGTGGAATATCCTGTCTCTCTTGCAAGCTCTTTCAGCGAGACGGGTCTGTTCTTGACCAAAAGGACGCCTATTATTTTCCCATGGACCGGAGAATATCCCATGCTCCTGGCAACAGAGGAAAAAATCTCGTATATCCTGCTGACCATAAAATATTTAAAACATTTAAAATTTATTAAATTATGGAAATTCTGCGAAGGACGCTTTCTCTCTGCCCGGTTTGCAAAAGGGTGATAAAGGCAGAGGTTTTTGAAAGGGGTGGGAAGGTTTGGATATCGAAAACCTGCCCTCAGCATGGCAGGTTTGAGGACATTTACTGGGCAAGCTATCAGCTTTATAAAAAGGCTGAAAAATGGGCTCATGACGGGATCGGGGTAAAAAATCCAAATGTGAAGAAAAAGAATCCGGTCTGCCCGAAAGATTGCGGACTTTGCCGGCTTCACAAATCCCACACAGCCCTGGCGAATCTCGTCGTGACGAACCGGTGCGATCTAACCTGCTGGTACTGCTTTTTCTATGCCAAGAGGGTGGGCTATGTTTACGAACCAAGCTTGAAGGAAATAGAGAAAATGGTCAAGATCCTCGTCAATCAAAAACCTGTCCCCTGTAATGCCATCCAGCTTACGGGTGGGGAACCATGCTTAAGGGACGACTTGCTTGAAATAGTCAGGATATGCAAGAAGTACGGGATAGATCACGTCCAGCTTAATACAAACGGCATAATATTTTCTCAAAGACCTGATCTGGCTTTGGAGCTGAAGAAGGCAGGGGTCAACACGCTTTATCTGAGCTTTGACGGAGTGACGCCGAAAACGAACCCGAAAAATCACTGGGAGGTTCCAGGGGTTCTGGAAAACTGCAGAAAGGCCGGGATAGGTGTTGTGCTGGTTCCAACGGTTATAAAAACAGTAAACGATCATGAAGTCGGAGACATCCTCAAGTTCGGCTTTAAAAACAATGATGTGGTCAGGGGAGTAAATTATCAGCCGGTATCGCTTGTTGGAAGGATAACCAAAGCTGAAAGGAAAAAGCTGAGGATAACGATACCTGATGTGTTGGAGCTTATAGCAGAACAGACCAAGGGTCAGGTGATGCCCGAGGACTTCTATCCTGTTCCAACCGTCTGGCCTATCACCCGCTTTGTTCAGGCTCTTACAGGAAAGCCCCAGTACGACCTTTCCGCTCATTTCGCATGCGGGATGGCAACTTACATCTTCAACCAGAACGGAAGGATGCTACCCATTACCCGGTTTATAGATGTTGAGGGGCTTTTGGAATACCTGCAGCAACTTGCCCAAGAGCTTGAGGGAGGAAAGTCCAAACTGGTCACTGCTTTAAAGCTGCTTTTCAAGCTCAACAGCTTTATCGATAAGAAGAAAGCCCCAAAGGGATTCAGTCTTGCCAAAATCCTCTATAATGCGCTCATGAAGCACGATTACAGGGCATTGGGAGAATTCCATCATAAGTCCCTTTTCGTCGGAATGATGCACTTCCAGGACCTCTATAATTATGATATAGAAAGGGTGAAGAGATGCTGCATACATTACGTGATGACAGATGGAAGGGTGATACCCTTCTGTGCCTTTAACGTGATACCTGAATGGTACCGAGACAAACAGCAGGAGTCCCAGGGCATAAGCTTCTCGGAATGGGAAAAGAGAACCGGAAAGAAGCTAAAGGACGATCTTTACAAGCGGGATGTCAGAAAGCTGAAATCAAGCACCCTATACAGGAAAACTTATAAAGGATTTATTTAGAGGAAGCGGGAGAGTAAAGTTTCTTTAATTTAATTAACTATATAAGGTTAAAATGAAAAAAGCAAAGGGAATCTATCCTTCAGAACTGAGGCAGGGAGATGAGATAGAATTTTTGAAAGATTACAAGACAGGACCCTACCATAAAAACCTTACGAAAGTAAAGAAA
>QMZZ01000042.1 GCA_003663445.1 Candidatus Aenigmatarchaeota archaeon
GAGCTACATAATAAAACAAGACCCTTGCTAAATAAAAAACCAACTTATAGAGAAGTTATAAAAAATATTGAGCAAGCTAAAAAATACATGCCTGTACAAGTTATTACTGTTATTACTAGTTACAATGTAGACCATTTAGAAGAAATTTATGAAAGTTACCAACAAAAAGAAATAGACGAAGTTTTATTTTCTCCTGTTTGTCCAACAAGTTTCAATCAAACTTTTATCCCCTCACCAGAAATTTTGTACAAAAACATGAAATCTCTTATTGAGAATATTGTAACTCGTTATAAAAAAGGAGATTTTGTCAAACCCAAAATAAGAAATATAAAAGACTATTTAAGTTTATTTTTGTTCCCAAAAAATACAGAAACGTGTATCGGATGCAGTTCCGGAATTAGCCACCCATTATTAGCAATAGATCTCGATGGAAAAGTTTATCCATGTGATAGTTTCTTTGGAGAGGAGGGAATGAAATTAGGAGATATCGAAAATGGTTTTGAAAAAATTATCGAAGAAGGTAATAAAATACGATATAATAGGAGCATCGATCAAATAGAAAATTGTAATAAATGTAATTGGAAAAGATTTTGCGGGGGTGGCTGTATAGCTGAATCCTATTATCTCTATAAAGATATACATCATCCCACAATTTACTGTGAATACAATAAAAAAATGTTTGAATTTTTTGCTTCTATGCTTCCTTCTTTTTTAGAATCTGGAATAGAAAATTTCTTTTAATCGCCTAAAACCTGTAACCCTCTTCTTCGAAAATCTGCTTGAGCTTTAATGCATCCTTCTCAAGGATCGGTGATTCAGAAATCAGCGTGATGTCGAGCTTCCTTTTTAAAATCTCCTTTACCAAAGGCCTGAAATCCGGCTTGAGCTTGTCAAGAGTTAGGTGATATCTCTCATTTCCCCTTCCAACTCCAGCCGGACTGTACTCAACACAGGTGAAATGGCAATGGTAATGCTTGAGCTTTAATACCTTAAGCCTTTCGAAAACCTGACCGAAATCTATCTTCCCCCCTTGTCTGGCATAAATATGTGCGAAATCCACCGTCGGTCTGCAACCCTTTACAGCTTTACACAGCCTGATGATTTCCTCAAGGGTCCCGAACTGACTCTGCCTTCCCATCGTTTCAGGCCCTAGCAGGACTTCAATCCCTTTTTTATCCAGCCATTCCCTCATCTCTTCACAGGCCCTTTTCACCCTCTGAAAAGCCATCTCAGGAGAAAGCTTCCCGTAAAATCCGGGATGGAAAACGACTATCTTTGCTCCCATCTCCCATGCCCTCAAGCACGAATCGAGAATCCTTTTTTTGCTTGCAGCAACCTTCTGCTTATCATCCGAGCAAAGGTTTATGAAATAAGGGGCATGAACAGAAAGCTCAATCCCGAGCTCCTCAGCAAGCTTCCCTGCTTCTTCAGCCGCTTTCCTATCCATATAAACCCTTCTTACGAATTCGACCTCCATTGCCTGAAGGCCAAGTTCAGCCACCTTCCTTATCCCTGCCAGGGTTGACCTGTCCTCTGAAGAAATAGGAACTCCTGCAGGACCCAACCTGATCATAATTTAATTTTGTTTCTCTACTAAAATTTTTTGAAAAGCAAAAGAGAATGCTTTTCACCCGGATTATGGATGAGATATTCCCCCTTCAGGATTTTGAGGCTGTCTTTTTCCTCGAGCTTAAAACATGCAGATCCAAAATAAAATTCAGATTCTCCTTTTAACTGCAAAACCATTCCTGGACCCCCCTGCCTATAAACGCCACCGGGCTCGAGATCCAAGAGAACGATGTCCGAGTCCGGCAATTTAAATCTCCTCCACTCAGGCCCTTTCTCTAAGCTCTCCAAGCTCGTATTTTTCAATCTTTTTTGACATAAAAAGGCCCAGACCGGTACTTGAGACCGAGCTCTTCGACTATCTGCCTGAACTCTTTCTTTATATCACTATCCCAAGGCCCTATCACAAGGATCGAGTGAGGGACTCCATTGCTGATCTCATTCGATTCCCAGTACTCCAGCCCTGCTTTCTTTAAGCCATCCCTTATAACTTCTGAAGCCGTCTTTCCGCCATATTCCCTTTCCAGCTTGCTTATCACATCCTCCCAAACATCCTTTTGCCTGATCCTCAACCTTCCACCCTCTTCATAGAGCTCGAAATAGAAGTCGAGGTCAAGATCAAATCTCTGGCAAATATACGGCCTTTCCTCAGGGATTTTTTCAACTGCCAGGGCCATTTTGAAAATTGACGGAAAATTTTAAAAATATTCCTTTATCCTTTTCTGTCCTTCAAGCCCGACCAGTCCTGAAATCCTAATACCTATAAGCCTTATCGGCTTCCTCCCGAGGAAGGGCTTTAAAAGCTCCCTTGCCCTTTCTTTCATGAATTCTAGATCAGAATGCGGAACATCCGTCTTCTGATGGGTATGCGTTTCAAAATCGGAATACCTGACCTTAACACAGACCGTCCTATACAGAAAACCGTTCTCTTTAAGCCATTTCCAAGCATCCTCCGAAAGTTCCTCCAGTTTCTCCATGATCCGCTTTTCATCTTCGAGGTCCCTTTCAAAAGTGTGCTCCCTTGATACCGATTTTACCTCCCATTCCTCCTGAACAGGGCTTTCATCGATACCGAGAGCGAGCTGGTGAATCTCCCATGCCCTCCTGCCAAAAATCTCGGCAAGCTTTTGCAAATCGGCTTCTGCGAGCTCCCTTACCGTCCTTATCCCGTGCTCCCTAAGCAATCTTGCAGTGACAGGCCCTATACCCCATATTTTCCTGACCGGCAACGGCTCGAGAAATGTCCTAATGTCTTCAGGCTTTACCACCTTGATCCCGTCAGGCTTTGCTGCTTCTGATGCAAGCTTTGCGATGAGCTTGTTTGGCCCTATCCCTATAGAGCAGGTAAGTCCCTCCTTCCTCCTTATTTCCTCCTTTATCCTTTCTGCAAGCTTTCTCGCCCTGTCCCAATCCCCACAGCTCGAAATGTCCAGGAACGCCTCATCTATGCTGATCTGCTCAAACCTGTCCGCGTATTTTTTCAGGATTTCCATAATCCTTTCAGAGACCTCTTCATACCTCTCCTGCCTCACCGGCAGGAAAACGGCTTGAGGACAAAGCTTGTATGCCCGGGTAATCGGCATCCCTGACTTAATCCCGTACTTCCTCGCCTCATAATTGGCTGTAGAGACGACCCCTCTTCCCTTCTTCGGATCTGCCCCGACAACAACAGGCTTTCCCTTCAGGCTGGGATCAAGCTTTTCCTCAACAGCAGCGAAAAAGTAATCCATATCGACATGCGCAATGATCCTCATAATTTCTTTTTATTAAAACTATCTAAAAAGAGAAATGGAAAGACCTCGGATAGGGGTTGGGGTTATCGTGATAAAAGACGGAAAGGTCCTTTTAGGAAAAAGGAGAGGTTCTCACGGAAAGGGTTCTTGGTGCTTTCCAGGTGGTCATCTCGAGTTCAACGAATCCGTCGAGGAATGTGCCAGAAGGGAGGTAAGGGAAGAGGTGGGGATAGAGATCAAAAATCTAAAGATGGGACCCTTTACCAACGACATTTTCAAGAAGGAAGGAAAGCATTACGTCACGCTTTTCGTTATATCAGAATACAAATCGGGTGAAGTCAGAGTAATGGAGCCTGATAAATGCGAGAGATGGGAATGGTTCGAGTGGAAGAAACTTCCAAAACCGCTTTTCCTGCCTATAAGAAATCTTCTCAAGCAGGGGTTTGATCCCTTCAAGCCAAAAACCTGAGGAGCAAAACCAAACCTATCATCAAAACCGAGATCACGACTATGTGTTCAGGCTTGAGCTTTAACGCCTCCTCTGATTCCTCGAAATATCTCACAAGCCCTGCAGTTGACTGAGGCATCGTGAGCCTCGGTTTTCTTGCCATAATTAAAATTGTAACTTTTATTTAAATTTCTAATTTGAAGCGAGAAGAAGCTCCAGTTACCATATTTTTATATTCTTTTTCTTCAAGCTTTCTGAACTTGCAGCCATAAATTCCGATTTCCCTGGAGAAATATCCATCTAGAGGTTCTGGGGAAGAGAAAACGATAACCTGGCCATCCAAAACCACCGGATTTTCCGCTCCGATTTCCTCTAAAATCGACTTTACGCCCAAAATCTGGGATACTATCAGGCTTCCCTCTTTACTTTCCACTGCGTACTTCATTTAAGTATATTGGTTTTTGATTTATAAAAGGATTTAGTAGGAAAGGTGGAGAATTTTTTAAGACTTATAAAATTTTACCTCCATTAAAAATTAATGCCGAGAAAGTACTCGAGAGAGCTCAGAGAAATCGAAAAAGGTCTTAAAAAGGCAGGACTGACCAATGAGAGAAAAGTTTATCCGGATTTTCTCGACCCAGAAGATTGGGAGGAGTATAAGGAAAAAGTGCCTTTCAACGGAAACAGGAAAGGAAGGATGGTCGGTTTTTACGATCCAGAAGACAATTTGCTGGTAATCGGTGATATATCAACCGGAGAATATTGTATTCTCAACCCCTGTCCTGAATTGCCTGTTCTGGAAAAGGTTTTGACGAAATACGGCTGGAAGAAAAAGAGATGATCAAATTAGCACTTTCTTCCAGATTTACAATTTAATCTTATAAAAGGTGCATTAGCTGTTTTATACTC
>QMZZ01000043.1 GCA_003663445.1 Candidatus Aenigmatarchaeota archaeon
AGAAGAACAGCCGATTCGCGCAGGATCCCTCTCTTTATAGTTCTTCTTTCAAGCGCGTATCGCTTGTTCAGGACAAGGATTTTTTCAACCCTGAATCCCTGTTCTTTGGCTAGCTCTGCGAGCTTGAGGTCAGATTCTATCAACTCACCAGAAACCCACGCATTTCCGATTATGATGGCGAGTCTGGCTTTGGGTTTGCAGACCCTGTAGAGTTCTGCCAGGGTTGATTCGAGATCTGAAAAGTATGCCTGCGGGTCAGCCAACCCTATACAGGACCTCAAGCCAGGAAGAGCGGGACTGCAGAACCAGTTTTCGACCCTGTAAAGGCTCGGGTAATCGACCTGGTTGAGGTAAGGGGGTGATGTGATAACGGTATTGATACAGGAATCGGGTAAGGAAAGCTTTCTCGCATCTCCAAGTTCGATCCAGATCTGACAGGGCTTTTTCGGAAACCTCTCCCATTCCTTTATCATCCTCTTCAGCCTTCTCTGAAAGAATTTCCTGAAGGGCGGTACAGGGTGCTTTTTGACCTTTAACATCCCATCCCTCCATATCCAGGAGCACTTTACCGCAGAGGTTATGAGGGCCAGCTTGAAAAAATCCCTATACTTTGCCTCAGCTATCCCCTCGATCCTTGGAAGGAAGAAGGCAATGTCCTGAAGGGTTGGAGAAAGAAAGAAGCGCTTTATCCAGCCTGGAAACTGCTTCCTGACAGGCTTGAAGGATTCTGAGAAAAGTTGCTTATAGTACAGCTTGAGCCTTTCTGGCTGGTATTCGGCTGTTTTCGCTCTTGAAGCAAGGATGCAGATCGGCATGATATCAAAACCCCAGGCGTCCCATCCGAGCTCCCGGCATGCAAGCAGGCTCGTTCCAGAACCGCAGAAGGGATCGAGCAAAGGCGGCTTGAGGTTGAGGAGATCTTTAAGCTTGAAAATCAGGTCGCGTGAAAATCCCTCCTTAAAATAGAACCAGTTATAGACAGGTAGGTGCTTGTTGGGGACGAAAGTTGCCAGAGGCCCCCACTCCAGCTTTTCCTCAAGAAGCATTTTTCAGTACTGCCTTCCTATATAGACGATGCATCCTGCCGGTTTTCCGCAGATTATACATTTTCCTTCAGGCTTTTCCTGCTTATCTACCCTGACTCCTCTCACATGCAGGGCAAACTGCTCTTTAAGCCTCTCTGCACACTCCCTTCCCTTTTCGTCTATCGAGCACCAGGGGACCCTCAGAAAGCCCTTTCCTGCCTTTTTTCTCACTTCGTCGAGTGTTTTTGCATCCTGGACCTGGCTCGAAAACCACTCATCAGCCCTTTTAATCAGGTTCTGGGTAAGTTCTTCTCCCAGCTTTTCTATTTCTTCTAAAAGTTCATATTCCTGGACGCACAATCTGCTTCCTGTATCCCTCCTGCAAAGGGTAAGTGTTTTCGTCTGGAGTTCCTTAGGTCCTATCTCTATCCTGATAGCAGCTCCCCTGAGCTCCCATTCGTTGAACTTCCAACCAGGGGTCCTGTCGGTCAGGTCAAGTTCTGCCCTGAACCTTTCCCTTACCTTCTCGTAAATCTCCTTGCATTTCTTGATTACGGCTGTGTCCTGGCTTACCGGGATTATCACAACCTGAACCGGAGCTATCTTAAAGGGGAAAACCAGGCCCTTGTCATCTCCATGGATCGCTATCACAGAAGCCAGCATCCTCCAGATACAGGGACCGTAACATGTCTGCCAAACATGCTTTTTCTCCCCCTTCTCATCCGTATAAAGGATCTGGAAGGGTTTTGAAAAGTTTTGACCCAGAAGATGGGTGGATGGCTGCTGGATTATCCTTCCATCAGGCATCAAGCTGTCCGCAGCATAGGTATGTACGGCCCCTGCAAACTTGTCCCATTCAGGCCTTTTGAAAAATATAAACGGAATTCCGAACTCCTGGTGCATCACCCTTTCTGTCATCTCCATATCCTCCAAAACCTGCTTTTCAGCTTCCTCCCTTGTGGCAAAGGCATCATGGGCTTCTATCCACCAGAATTCCCTTCCCCTTATAAACGGCTTTGTTGCCTTTGTTTCGTGCCTCCATACCTGGCAGGATTGATAGAGCTTGAGCGGAAGGTCTTTCCAGGACCTTATCCAGAGACTGAACATCCTGTAGATCCCGGTTTCAGAAGTCGGCCTTAAAGCCAGCTTCTCTCCCAGCTCTTCCTGATCTCCGTGCTGGGTTATCCAGAAAACCTCTGGAGCAAATCCCTCAACATGCTCCTTTTCCAGCTGAAAGCACGACTCGGGAATAACCGCAGGGAACCAATAGGGCTTATGTCCTCTCCTTTCCAGCTCCTGCTCATACAGCCTGTACATCGCCTTCATTGCCTGAACAGCCGGAGGGAGATGGACTATAAAGCCCTTCACTCCGTATCTTAGATCAGCCAAACCTGCCCTTGAAACGACCTCTAGAAACCAGCTTGAAAATTGGGATTTTGGATGACTGAGACCTTCCTGCATACCTTAAATTTTGATCGGCTAAATTAAAATATGCTTCTGCAGAGGGGGGCCGAGGCTGAGATCTGGCTCGATAGGGAGCAGATAAGGAAGGTGAGGATCAGAAAGGGATACAGGATACGGCAATTAGATGAGAAGATAAGGCAGGAGAGGACCCGGCTTGAAGCGAGCTTACTCAGAAGGGCTAGAAGGGCAGGGATAAGGGTGCCGAGGGTTCTGGAAACTTCTGGATATGAGATAAGGATGGAATGGATCAGGGGTGAAAGGCTAAAAGAATGGCTCAGGAAAGCAGACAGGAAGGAGCGGAAGAGGGTTTTTGCAGAAATAGGACGAATGGTGGCTGGGCTGCATCACTGGGGTATCGTTCACGGGGACCTGACAACCTCGAATTTCATCCTGGGAGACGGGGTTTACCTGATAGATTTCGGATTAGGAAGGTTCAGCAAAAGGGTAGAGGATCAGGCTATAGACCTGCTTTTGCTTTATGAAGCGATAAGGGCCACGCATTTCAGCTTGCTCAAGGAAGCCTGGAAAACAATTTTAAAAGAATATAAGGCAAATTATTCAAATGCCCCTGATGTCCTCCGGCAGCTTGAGAAAATAAAAAGAAGGAGGAGATATATGTAAAATGGCTGAGTGGATACCGAAAACCGAGCTCGGAAACAGGGTATTAAAGGGTGAATTTAAGGACCTAAAGGAGATCCTGGAAAGGGGTCTGATGATCCTCGAGCCAGAGATAGTCGATACTTTAGTTCCTGACCTTAAGGCCGAGGTAATATATATCGGAGGATCTCCTGGAAAGGGTGGTGGAATAAGAAGGACTGTCACAAAGCGAACAGCCAGGATGCATAAATCGGGCAGGAGATATAAACTTTCTGCACTGGTGGTTGTCGGTAATGAAGACGGGATAGTCGGGATAGCAAAGGCAGAGGCAAGGGAGCACAGGCTTGCGATAGAGAAGGCGACCCAGCAGGCAAAGCTTGCTGTGATAAGGGTGAGGAGAGGATGCGGATCATGGGAGTGCGGATGCGGTCAGGAGCATTCCATCCCGTTTGCGGTTGAGGGAAAATGCGGTTCTGTGCGCGTGAAGCTTTTGCCGGCTCCAAGAGGCGTCGGAATCGTCGCATCCGATGAGACGAAGAAGATTCTGAGGCTTGCTGGGATAAAGGATATATGGGTAAGGGCAAAGGGAAAGACAAAAACAAGGTTGAATCTTATAAGGGCTGTTTTCGAGGCATTGAAGCAGCTCAACCGTACGAAGGGGATATGATAGCGGCTGTAAGGATCAGGGGGACTGTAAGGGTGAAGGCGGATATCAAGAGAACTCTCGAGCTCCTAAAGCTTAAAAGACCGAATCACTGCGTCATCCTTGAAGAAAGTCCGTCTATTGTTGGGATGCTGAAGAAGGCTAAAGATTACGTGACATGGGGTGAGATCAGCGAGGAAATACTTAAAAGGCTTTTAGAGAAAGACGGAATAGCTGAAGAGGGGATTAAGGGGCATATCTTCAGGCTCAGGCCACCCAGAAAGGGTTACAGGTCCGTCAGGCTTCCCTGGCCTAAAGGGGATTTGGGATATCGCGGTAAAGCGATAAACGAGCTGCTTAAGAGGATGATATGAAGAGGAAGAAAAGGGTCAAGCTAAGGGGATCCAAAACCTGCGGAAGAGGTAGTAAGAAAAAACACAGGGGGAAAGGAAGCCGTGGTGGAAAAGGAAGGGCGGGCACTTTTAAGCACAAGAAAGTTCTCAGGTTGAAATCAGAGCCCTGGATAATCTATGGAAAGAAGGGGTTCAAGTCCTTAAGGAAGCGTGGGTTGAAAGAGGAGGTAAAGGCGATAAATCTCCAGGAACTTGTCAAGCTTGGAGAAAAGGAGATAGACGTTACCGAGCTCGGCTATCAGAAGGTCCTGGGGAAGGGTAAGGTTGAAAAACCGTTGGTGGTGAAGGCAAAGAGCTTTTCAGAGGTTGCCAAAAGGAAGCTTGAAGAGGCCGGAGGAAAGGCGATAGAGGTATGATGGGATATGTTGAGCTCCTGAGAAGGCTTCCCGGTGTCCAGCAACCCATTCAAAGATTAACTTTTAAAATAAAGCTGAAGTGGACAGGGCTCATCCTTCTCCTCTATTTTTTGATGACACAGATACCTGTATGGGGGA
>QMZZ01000044.1 GCA_003663445.1 Candidatus Aenigmatarchaeota archaeon
AGAGGAAGAAGAGAGGTTCTGAAAGAAAAGAAATGGCTCAGAAAGGCCGAAAAATGGACGAAAAAAAGGGGCTTTTTCCTTGTGGTGTTCATTTTTGCTGCAACCCCTCTTCCTGATGACGTAACAGGAATCTTAGGTGGTGTCTTGGGATATAACATCCAAAAATTTTTCCTTGCATGCCTTTTGGGCAAGATCTTTCTCTATACCCTTATAGCTTGGGCAGGTTATCTTGGAATAAACTTTCTTCTTGACATTTTCATCGGGACATGAAAAAGGAAGATGTCCTTCTGAAACATTTCGGAAAGTTTTATTCAGAAGAGCTCGGAATCCAGGTAAAGAAGGGATGGAAGGAGATTTTTAAGTGGTTTCTCGCTTCGCTTCTTTTCGGAAAACCCATCGGCGAGAATCTGGTTAAGAGAACATACCGGCAGTTCGAGAAAGCAAGGTTGCTCGATCCCGGGTCTATCCTGAAAGCAGGATGGGACAGGCTTGTGGAGATCCTGGATGCAGGAGGTTATGTGAGATACGATTTTTCCACAGCCGACAAACTTCTGGAAATAATGCGTTATCTCGAGAAAAATCCATTAAGAAAAATCTACGGCTCTGCAAGGGATAGCCAAGAACTCGAGAAAGAGCTTGAAAAAATAAAAGGTATAGGTCCTACGACTGTGAACATCTTCTTGAGGGAGCTCAGGCATGTGTTGAAAAAAGCTGATCCTGAAATATCGCCTCTAGCTCTGCTGGCAGCGGAAAGGTTCGGAATAAAACTGGAAAAACAGAAGACCGAAGAATTTGCCAGACTCGAAACAGCCTTGCTGAGGTTGGGAAAAAATTTTTGCAGAAAAAGAAGGTGCGGGAGCTGTCCTGTCAGAAAATTTTGCTCAAACCCTTTTTGAGATCCTGAATAAATATCCCTTTTAATTTTTTGTTTCTCATCGCACCCGCTGGATGATAAGTAACGAAAATCACTCTGCCTTCTTTTTTGATAAACTTTCCTCTTTCCTTCAGGTTCAGCCCGAATGCTTCGGCTGCTGTTGCTCCTAAAAGGATTATGAGCTTCGGCTTTACCAGCCTTATCTGCTCCTCCAACCATTTATGGCATGCTTTAATTTCTTCTGATCTCGGCTTTCTGTTTCCCGGCGGTCTGCACTTAACGACATTGGTTATGAAAAAATTTTCCCTTGAATAGCCAAGTCGGGAGAGCTGTTGAGTAAGGAACCTGCCCGCCCTTCCGACGAACGGTCTCCCCTGAAGATCCTCTTCCCGGCCCGGTGCCTCACCTATCAGCATCACCCTGGCTTTTTCAGGACCTTCACCCGGGACTGCTTGAGTTCTGCTTTTCCAAAGTCCACACCTCCTGCATTCTCTTATTCTGGAAGAAAGCTCTTCAAGTTTCATTTTATGTATTTTTCGAGAGAAATCTGTCCTGCTGGCTTTTCTTTCAAAAGATCTTCTTCTTTGATCCCGAACTTTGCAAGGATACGCATCGCTGGGGGGATGACCTGATGATGAATGTAGTATTCCGGATCATAATCCTTTGCATCTTCTGCCGGTTCTGCTCTATCAGAAATAGAGCCAGGGCCGGGTGTGATGACATAGAGAATAACAGAGCCCTCACCGACCGGTCTCCCTCTCTCAAGCGCCTTCCTTGCAGCCTTTACATGCGGTCCTATCTGCTCGTACTGACTCAGGGGTTTCGTGAGCTGTGTATAGATAATTAAATCCTCCATTTTTATCTTCCCTTCTCTAAGTGCCTGAATCGTCCTTCTCACGGCTTCCACAGCCTTCTCAACCGAATTTTCCTTTAGAATCGCTTCCAAAACGGCCTCCTGTGTATCCTTTGCTATCTTTGCCCAGTCACGCCTTCTCGTTTCCATACCCCTTATCACCAGATTTCCTTTTCTGTCAAGCAAAGCATATTTTTTCTTTGCAGCAAACCCTGTCTTGGCTTCGATGAAAATGCCGCGAGAATAGATATCCTTTAGCTCCAGCTCCATTATCCCAGGAAGCATCGCATTGACATCTTTAAGGAACTTTCTCACAGATTTTTCGTCCTTGATTTTCAGGAAAAGCGAATCCGTATCGCCGTAAAGGACTTCAAAACCTCGCGATTGTGCAAATCTGATCACATGCTTGATATAGTATCTGCCCCATGCAGTTATGGACTGAGCGCATATTCTCGAGTACCATCTCGATCCTGCATACCCGTAGTAGCCGTAAAAGGCATTTGCCAGGATTTTCAGGCTGAATTGACGGTTCGAAAGCTGATTGTAAAGCTTAGAGCGTTTGTTCAGTTTTTTGAGTTTCTGATTTATCTGGCTCCTTTTCTTTATGAGCTCTTCCAGGATCTGAGGGATGAATCCCTTCTTTTGCTGACAGAACCAATGATCGCTTTCTGGAACGGTGTTTTTCCTGCAGAGCATATGATCGCAATCGAGCATTTCCGGAGAGACGTTATGAGTCACGATTATTGAAGGATACAGGGATCTGAAATCGAAAAGGGCTATGTTTTCGTGAATCCCTTCTTTCGGTGGATGGACATAAGCTCCGGCATAGGGTTCTGCCAGCTTCCTTTTTTCTATCTCTTCATGCTTTGGCCTGTTCGCGGCTATCTCCCCGATCTCGTATGCCTTTCTTATCAACAACCACTCAACCAGCTGGGAATAAGTCATTCTCGAAACGTCGAAAAGCGTCTGACCGGTTATCTTACAAAGTTCCATTATCTGAGGTAAAAGATAATCCGCAAGTCTCAGGGTCAGTTCCGAATCCCACCTGCAGTATTTTACCAGTTTAGCTATTCCGGTTTCACTTCTCCATGCCTCTTCGATCTCTTTCCATTTCATCGTTTCCTTTCCGATACCCAGAAGTTCCTGGGCGACCCTGTCCAAAGTCAGGATTTCAGATGTTAGGGTTTGAGCCAAAATGTGCTCGACAAAATCGTAAAGATCGACATGCACCCTGCCTTTAATCTGGGCTGAAGATATCCTTCCCCGTCTTCTGAAAATCACAGGGCTTTCGTCCCTTCCGAGCTTCAGCTCAACCTTCAGCTTTTCAGCTCTTTCATTCAGCTTAAGGAAATCGAACCTGTCAGTATTGTAACCGCAGATTATGTCCGGATCTCTTTCCTGCACCAGCTGAACGAATCTTTCAAGGAGGCTTTTTTCATCTTGAAGCACCTCTGTTTTTCCGGCCCTGACCGGCTTGTAGGTCAGGACCTTTTCAAATCCCTGGTTGTCCTTCAGGGAAATCATTATTATCCTTTCTTCCCCTTCTTCCTCTGTAAGCTCGAGATCGAAAACCAAGATCCTGAGCTTTGGCAAGCTTTCATCTTTAAGCATCTTGATCTTTTTCACTTCTATAGCTCTATCCACCTTGAGCTCTGTCTTCACCTTTTTACCATCAACCCGAAGCCAGGTAAGCGGGATCAGACCCTTGGCTATCAGATATCTTTTGTAGAAAGTCATTCCGTATTCATATTCTTCCCTCACCTCGCTCCACTCCTTTACGAGATCTCTCAGCTTCGGGATATCTCTTGGGTTTTTCATCACAACCTTTATCACCTTAATCGGCCTTCCGAGAAATCTTTTTTCAAGGATCTCCACCTTTTCCGGCTTTCTGCCCTCGATATCAAGCTGGGAAACCTTTTCTGCCAGTTTTTCTATCTCCTTATCATCCAAGCCGTGTTTGGGCTCGATATAAAACCAGTCCCTGAATGAGCGATCCAGAGCTACGACGGTTTTTCCAGTCTGCGTTTTCCCCCAAAGCCTGACTACTGGCTCTTCGCCTTCCAAAATCCAGTCCGCATCCAGGAGATATATCCTTTCCATCTCAGGGCTTCATCCACTCTATCTCGTAATATTCGTATTTCGAACCTGGAAGCACTATCTGCTTCAAAACATAATAGGTTATCGCTGTCTCTGAATCTGTTATGGAAAGCAAAAGCTCAAGCCCTTGCTCACGAGCAAGCTTAAGCAGGGATGCGAGCTCGACACCACCTATATGTTCGTCTTCGGAAAGTGCTATTAATAGATACCTGGCAGGATCGACATCCGGGGTTTCCCTTACGAGACCTTTCTTGCTCTTCTTTCTTCTCCATGCCACGAAATCCTCTCTCCATTTTTTATAATCTTTTGCTGTCAGTTCAGGGATTCCGAGGATGAATGTTTTCCTGACGGAATGAGCGACCCTTACCACCCTTGCCCATTCAGATACCAGCAACTTCTGATTTTTCGGGAAAACATGGAGGACATGCTTCGAATGAATATAGCCCTTCTGATCCAATGGAGAAACGCCAGGAAAATATATCCTGAAATGAGAACCGAACTTGAAACCGGATTTTACTATAAATCCCCTGAGCCTCCAGTCCTCATAAACTTCGTAAAGCTGCTTGGCGTATTCTCTTTTTTCAGCAATTTCCCGCATCAATCTGCTTGCTGTTAGCTTCTTTCCATCGAGGTCCTGCACCCTGAGACCGAAATGCTTGGCGAGAAATATAGTTTCCAAAAAGTTCAGCTTGAGAAACCTTCCCCTGGTCTGTTTATAAATCCCGTACTGCCCGAACC
>QMZZ01000045.1 GCA_003663445.1 Candidatus Aenigmatarchaeota archaeon
GCGAACCAGGAGTACACGGTTGACCTTCCCAGGGATTACCCCTACAGGCTCCTCGCACTTCAGGCACTGCTCGATGACAACGGTATATCCGACTGCATAGACAGGCTGGAGCTCAGCATCAACAACGATGCATGGGTGCCCTACAAGCTCTATGCTGATGAGCTGAAGTACTTCCAGAGGGAGTGGTTTGGGATCGTAAGACAGCAGAAGACAGTTCTCAGGGCTGATGACGCAAGTTTCCACACAGACATATTCGAACCAGAAGAGGTGACCATAAGGACGACCGAGGACGATCATATCGCAACAGTTGAAGGGATTGACAGCAACAAGGTCTCCATCGGCCTGTACGATCTGACCACGCCCGGAACCCCTGCGTTCCAGACCTCCGCAAAGAGCTGCGTCTGCAACGCTGAGGGCTACATGGTCAGTGGGCTTGTAGGCCTTCCCTTCGGCGACCTGAACGATCCTGATGACTGGCTCCAGGCTCAGAAGCAGGACAGCATAAAGCTGAAATTCAAGGCACTGGCTGCCTTTGCCGGTGATGTGATCCTTCAGCAGCTGAGGAGCTGATAAGAAGAAAGATAACCAGGTGAGGCTGGGGTTCTGTCCTGGTCTCACCTGTTAGTAAAAGTTTGCTGTCAGGGGGGCTATCGTGGAAGAACTTATAAGGGTTTTGGGCATGATGGGGCCTTATAACAACTACGAGACCTATACTGGAGTGGCACCTGACACGGAAAGCGAATATTACGACCTGCCAAGCGGTATTAAGAGACTTGATATAATGGTGCTGAACAATCCTCTCTATGTTCGGTTTTCAGTACCTGGTAAGGGTCTTGGAAGACAGATTGCAATCCCGGCAGATAACATCCTGACGGTGTTTATCTCACCCGACAGGTTCTCGGTGCAGAATGTGGTATCTGGTAGTGCTGCTATTTATTCAATAGTGGCGTGGATGTAACATGCCTGTCGGTGCACCTGATTTCTATACAACCGCCATAACAAAAGGCTTCATCGTGATGACCCCACAGGGGCCTGTCATCACGACCGAGTTTGGCGGTACCCTGTGGAGGCTTGGCCTTGATGGCAACTTGACACCACCACAGAGCGCGGCTGATTACCTCGATCCCCATTGGACTCTGGACGACGACGGTAACGTAGTACCGCGATCTGACCTTTACCCGGCTCTCGCGTCCTTCTGGAACGTGGACGTGGACGGTAACCTTGAGCCGCCAATATAAGGCAAGGGAGAGGAGAAAGAGATGGCTACCAGAGGAATAGTCCCCGTCAACACCGGTGAGGGGTCCATTGGGACCTCCTCGAAGAAGTGGGGCAAGGGGTGGTTTGATGCCCTGCACGTGGCCGGTAACCTGGACGATGGTACCAACACGGTGACCATCGCGCAGATGAAGGACCTCGTCGATGGTCACGCCAACATCCATGAGGCCGGTGGTAGCGACGAGATAGACGTCCGTGGCCTTCAGGGTGGATGGCTCACAGCGGACATCGAGGCTAATCGCCCTGCCGCAGGAACCAAGGACCGCTACTTCTACGCCACAGACACCGGAAAGCTCTACTACGACAACGGTACTTCCTGGGTTGAGATCACACCGACGCCTGCCGAGCATGGCAACGAGGCCCACAACCCCGACATGCTTCCCTTGAGTACGTCAAGTGCCATTGACGCCTACATGTCCGGCAACAAATGGCTCTCTGTGACAACTTCAGGGGTTGTGGGGTTGCCGAAGCAGAGCAGGTGTAAAGCTTATCTTTCAGGAAGTAACCAATCTGTTCCCAGTAATACTTTCACAAAGATCCAGTTGAACGCTACATTATATGATGAGCAGGGAGAGTTTGATACTACCACCAACTACAGGTTTACGGCGACCGAAGCGGGATATTACATTGTAATAGGCTCAATAGAGATACTTAACATAGATGATCAGAAAATTGTTGCGGTAACCATTAAGAAAAACGGTACTGCTTATGCATATGCAAGACACAGTGTCTCTGGGACTACATCTCCCGTCACTTCTGTGGTAAGTACAGTTCAGTTGAATGCTGGTGATTATTTAGAGTTATGGGTTTATCACAATCATGGTTCTAATAGGGATGTAACTGCAAATTTGAGTTATACTTATATGGCAATCCATAAACTGAGTTAAGGGGGTAGAAACATCATGCTTACCATTATAATAGGCTCAAAATCTTTTACCCTCACCGACGAAGAGGAAAAAGCTCTCCTCACAGATATGGTGGACATCGCCGAGTGGGTGGAGAACCTGCTGAGGAACAAGGTTCGGCGGGTAATGGATAGAGTTATTGAAGAACATACAGAGTACAATCCAAGGAAGCTCACTCACAGTCATAAAAAGAAAATTATAGCTAACTTATCGTTAAAAACAGCAGCTGAGAAGATGGCTGAGCTGGAAGCTGAGATGATTAAAACAACAAGAGGGGATGCCACAACGAAATGATTTACTCCTTCCGTATTACAGTCCCGGCCAACACGCCTGACACCGACCCCGTAAGGGAAGAGCTAAAACTGGACAAAGGTGTAATACGTCGTCTGTCCATCCAGATCCCACCAGGCCATGCTGGGCTGTGCAAGTTCGGGATCTACAGGGGAGACAGTCAGGTCTGGCCTAAGAACACAAACGAGAAATTTTCTGGTGATGGGGTGCTTTTGACCTTTGATGATGAATACTTCCCCATTCTGCAACCACCACTCAGTTTATTTTTTGTTGGCTGGAACGAGGACGAGCTTAACGACCACTCGGTCTTCATATATTTTCAACTCATGACCAAAGAGGAATATCTATCAATGAAAGGTGTATACTGGCCAGAGGAGGGATTCATCTAATGAGCATGTTTGCAGACATAACAAACTTTTTACTGGCGATCATGCCGTGGGTTGTTGTGATAGGGGGAGCTATCGTCCTGGTAAAGATCCACAGGATTGAGAAGGCGCTGAACGGCCTTATGATGTTCATAATGGTAAAGGAAGGGTTAACGCCATTTGGCATGAATAAAGAAAGACTTAAGGAGGTGATTAAGAATGGCCCGCCTGAGAATCGTTGAGGACAGGGAAACGGTCGACATCGATCCCAGGGGAAACCTTATAAGGCTAAGGCATATCGAGTACATGATCGATGCTTTTGGACCATATGTGCATGAGGTACCAAAGACTCTTTGGGATGTAAACAAGTTTAAGGAAGAGGTGAAGAAACGTGCAGAAGAACTTAAAGAGCTATCTGGAGCTGAATTCTGAGGAGTACTGGGAGCAACAAGGGATAGAGTTTGATAGAAAAGAAAGGGAAGCTGTAAGGGGAGTTATACTTCCGTCCTGTCCGTGGCTGGACGCTGCCGAGAGAATGGTTCAGATGATCGGCCGACCGGCTGCTGTATTAACCAAGCTCTTTGCGGATCAGCTTGATCTGTATTCCCTTTCACCACAGGAAGCAGCACACGAAGCCTTTAAGAACAAAATCATTGAGGGAACAGAGGATGAGAGGAACAAGCTCGACCTGACCATTGCAGCTTATACCGGGGAGAAGCCGAAACCTATCCCGGAGGAAGTGGTCAGGTGGGCTGCTGAGACGATAGAGGAAATGAAGTACTGGGAAGCCCAAACCTACGAGTGGTATAAGCGAGTGGGAAGCATGCCCAGGTTTGAGGAGTTAAGGATGGTGGACTTCATGACAGCCAAGGAGTATGCGTTAGATATATCAATGGCTGTCATGTACGTGCCATTATATGACGTTTACCTGCCGATATCATTCATGATGGATCGCGGGAGAGGTGAGATATACGGTGTCTATAAAAGCGCATCTGAAGCGTTCTGGGCTGAGTATTACAAAGGATTTCCAACACCTTCCTTTTAGCCATGGGTGGTGGTGGAAAGAAACATGTATCAGTCTTCAGTGCTGTCAGTAACGCAATCAGACACGCACTCGGTGCACTGTCAGGCTTTGACCGCACCTTCGGGGGTATACTTGACAGTTTCAAGCACGTTTATGACAGGCTCAAGAAGGTTTACGACACCCTAGGCAACTGGGTCAACGAGAAGTTTGGCCCTCTCATAGCAGCATGGAAAAAACTTGAGGATGTCTACGCTAAGCACGTCAAGCCATGGCTGGACTGGGCTGATAAAAAGCTCAGGTGGGTTGTTGCATCCTTCGAGCTGTTCAGGGGTAAAGTCTGGAAGGCCATCCAGACCCTGGACTCGAAGGCCTTCGGGTGGGTCAAGGATCTCCATAACAGGGTGGATAAGGTCCTCCAGGATGTACAGGATCTTGCGCGGATCTTCAGCAAGAAACTTGCGGAAAGCATCCAGCACCTGAGAGACGAGATCCGAAAGGAAACGATAGGGAGGATAAATCGCTTAGAAGCGTCCATATATCATGCACTTGACAGGGTGTGGTTCCAGGTCTTTGGAAGGATAGAAGGGTTCCTGGACTGGGCTTACAGACACACCCACTACGTCAAGACCGGGATGGAAAAGGTCTTTGATGATATGAACAGGATCCTACTCCCTAATCAGAAGCCAAGGGCGAGC
>QMZZ01000046.1 GCA_003663445.1 Candidatus Aenigmatarchaeota archaeon
AAGACCTTGGCGAGCTCGAGCGTGTTTCTTCCTGAACCAGAACCGAGCTCAGCTATCCTGCCACCCCTAAGGTCTATACCCTCAAGGAGCTTTCTGTAACCCCTCCTGATCTGCCTGAACCAAAACTTCCATCCCAAGCCTCCGTAAAGCTCCCAGTGACGATTCCAGTCGGTTTTCATCCGAACTCCTGAAGCCTCCTTTGTCCGAGGATCCTGCTCTTTTGAAGATAGGGCTTGAGCCCGAGCCTCAGCCTCCTGTCAAGCACCTCAAGGGCTTCCTGAAGGGATGAAAACCTTTCTGGTCCCCTTCTAAAGGCGTTCCTGACATTTTCGAGGACCTGCCAAACACCAACAGGTATGATATATCCTTCAGAGATCTCCCTGAAAACCACAACTCTCCCCTGCCTCTTCAGCCTGAAAAGCCCCTCTGCGACCCCGAGCCTGCTCGCATAGTACCCGCCTGCCTGGCTTTCAGCATAACTGCTCCTTCCCTGCCACGGCTCGTATTCACAGGTAATCTCTGGCTTTTTGGCTGTCCTTGCCCAGAGGGAGCCAGGAGCCCATGCCTCGAAGTTCTCGAATTCCCACTGACCCGGCATGACGAGGATGTGAAAGCTGTTATCGAGATATTCTGAGGAAAAGAGCATGAAGCTCTCGACCTGCCTGAAAAGCTTTATCTGCCTGATAAGCCTGCCTGCCAGGACCTGATGAACAGCCGTTATCGACCATCTGGTCGGGACAAGTCTTTTTTCAAGCCCGAGGGCCCCGGCAGAAAGGATGACGGAAAGCCTGGACACCTCTATCCCCAGCCTGTACAGCTGCCATAAAGCCTCCCCTGCCTTGAGTCCTTCCCCGACTATCCTTTCTGCCTTGGAGGAGACCCTTGGGTTTTCTGCAAGCCTGAAGCTCTCGAGCGGTGCGGTGGGTCCCATCGGCTGGTAGATGTCGGAAAAGCTGAAGCGGTAGTAGGGCTTTTTCTTGAGCCTTATCTCGACATCAGGAGGCCTGTTCGCCAGGGCTATCTCGTAAAGCTCTTCCTTAGGATTCCTGACATCCGTCCTTTCCTTTCCCCTCAGAAGCTGACTCCTCAGTTCTATTATCTGATGATACCCCATCCCGAACCAGGATTCTGGCCTGTCAAGATCCGGCCTGTCAGAAAGGGCTGCAAGCGGGCCAGAAAAAACCCTGGGCCATCCGTCCCTTCCGATGAAGATGCTCGGGGCAGGCCCGAAAAGATCCTGGGATATCTGCTTTACCCTTCCCTCGATCCTCAATCTCGCGAGAAGGGGGCAGGGCTTGTGACCGCAAAGGTACCTGCCAGAACGGCAGTAAAGGCAGAGATTAGCAGGTCTCATATTTAAGCCTTTGGGGACAAATTAAAAAATGAGATGTCCGGGATGTGGAAGGGAAATTGATAGAAAATGGACCTATTGCCCCTACTGCGGTTTTAGGGTCAAGAAGGATTTCTTCACCTCGATCTTCGAAAGGGTTTTCCAGAGGTTCAATCGGGAGTTCAGGGAAATAGAAAAGTTGATGGAGAGGGATTTCGAGGCCCTTGACATAAGCCAGTACTTCAGGCCGAAGCACACGAGAGGGTTCAGCATCAAGATAGTTTCACAAACAGGCAAGCCCCCGAAGATTACGGTGAGGAGCTGGGGGATACCGAAGCAGAGGCTCGAACAGGCGGTCAAGCAGGAGCTCAAGCAAAAGCTTCCTGTTGTCGAGACAACCGAGGAGCCGAAAGCTGAGATAAGGAGAACCGATTCCAAGGTCTTGGTTGACCTCGAGCTTCCAGGGGTCAAGTCGGAAAAGGACATTTCTGTCCAGGAGCTTTCCCAGTCAGTCGAGGTAAGGGCTTTGGCAGGAAAGAAGGCCTATTTCAAAATAATCACCAAACCTCCCCAGTTCAGGCTCGTGAAGAAGAGCTTTTCTGATGGAAAGCTTCATCTCGAGTTTGCATGAGCTTTTGGCAGAGGCTACAGAGCTCTTCCTGTCTGCTTTCCAGGTCAGCACCCTTTGCAAGCTGGGATGACACCCTGTTTACCCATTCCCGAACCTCCTGGCTCTCAACGATCTCCTTTTTAGCACCCCTTAGGTAGCGCTTGTAAAGAGAAATAGCTGGCTGGCTCGTTCCGAGGAGTCTTGCTATCTCCTGCTGGGTCAGGCCTTTCTTGAGGAGGTTCCTGGCTAAAAGGGCCCTCACCACTGGCAGGACTTCTTTTGCGATGAACTCGCACTTCATATTAATTTTTGAAAGGGTTTAAAAAATTACGGTGTAATGAAAACTTACCTCCTTCCTATCCACAGCAGTATCCCGGCTGAGATCATTGCCCAGACAAGCAAGAATATGCCCCAGGGGATTTCAGGGACCTTTTCCTCTGCCTGAGCTTGAACGCAGGTTCCGTTAACGCATCTCTCGCATTTCTGGACGAGCTTCCAACCATAGCCGTCGCACGACCATATCTCATCTCCTCGGCATTCCTGCTTTCCTTCCGGGCAAACAGGCTTTATCTTGACCAATACCGAAGCCGTGGAGGTTCCTGCTTCGGATTCCAGGGTGAGGTTTATATTGCAGGTCTGGATCGAACAGTTAGAAATCCTGACCTCTGCCTCTCTCTCCTTCCAGCTGAACTCTTCAGGAAACTCTATCGAGCAGTTACAGTCTGTCTCGAGTCCCAAAGTGAAGTTCAGCCTCTCAGAAGCCTTTATCCCTATTTTCAACCTGCCTGACTCGTTAGCAAAGACGGTAAGCCCCTCAGGCCAGCTCACGTTCACTTCCGGCTTTCTTATTTCAGGCAGATATCCACCACCCCCACCCCCTCCCCAGCTTCTGGGTTTCGGACAGCTTCCGCAGTCCTGGGGACATGTCGAACATGATTCATCAGGCTGACATATCCCGTCACCGCAGTAAGGTTCCTGGTAGATCTTGAAAGCCGAGAGGTGCTGGATTATAAAGCTGTTGCCGCGCCTTTCTGCCTGAATCTCCCTCCATCCTGTAATGCAGGTATCCTGGGAGAAGTTCCATTCCTGGCAGTAGAGGATCGCGAGGTGTTCAGGGTCACCGACCCCTGAAGCATTCAGGCTTATAGTTATATTGGAATAGTTTGCCCGGAGCTCAACAGCGTATATCCTTTCCCTCTCCCCATCCATCCTTTCCAGCTTAAGCTCAAGCCCCCCTGGCCTGAAGTCCGTCAGGTTCATCTCCACACCCCTGTCAGTCAGAATCCTTGCATCCCATGTCCTGTTCGGGACCTGAGAGGACTGGGAAAGGTTATAGACGGTCTCGCCGGTTTCTGGCAGGATGAGCAGGAAGCTGAGGTTTCCTGTGAGGTTCAGCCGGGTCCCTGGCTCGATTTCGAACCAGTCCCCAACCGTCCTGTTGTTCCCTGCCTCATCCTGACAGGTGACGGAAAGATTATAAATCCCTGCTTGATCCGGTACGAACCATCCTTCAATTCGGGTCTGGCTCGAATTCGGATAGATAACCGTGAGGTTGCAGGAGCCGTCGGATGAGACTGAAATGGTGAAGTTCTGGTCAAGGATCCCTACCCTCAGGAAGCTGAGGTTGATGAGGGGCGGCTGGGTGTCTATCCAGAAGCATCGAAGGGTGCTGTTGCGGTTCCCTGCCCTGTCCTCAGCCGCAATCTCAAGGCAGTAATAGCCATCGGAAAGCTCCAGAGTGATGTTACCGGTCAGGTTCCCTTCCGAACCATTCAGCAAGTAGAAAACCCTTTTCAGATCAGCATCCTCAACCGTATAGTTTATCTCCAGCTTTCTATAGCTCCTGTTCTCAGGCGAGATCACCTCAAGCCGAGGGGGCTGGGTATCAACCCTGAAACTTACCTGGCTGAAATTCACGTTCCCAGCCGTGTCATTTGCCCACACTTTCAGGGTCCAATTCCCGTCCTGAAGCTGGAGAAGGGATTGGGAGCAGTTGAAGGTATGGTTCTGGCCAGAAAGCTCCCACCAGCACTCGACCGAATCGTTTATCTCGGTTTTCAGCCAGATCTGACTGGTGTTATAGCTTTTATTTTCAGGAGACAGGATGAGAATCCTGGGAGGAAAATCGACGGTAAAGTATCTCTCAGCCTCTGCCCGGTTCCCTGCCTCATCCTGGCAGGATATCTTAAAGCAGTAAAAGCCTTCAGAAAGGTTCAGCTCCTGACCTGAGGTATTCCCTGTCAGGTTACCCAGGGTCCAGTTGCACTTTCCCTCATCCACTGTATAATTTATCCTGACCTTACCCGGATAGCTCCTGTTCTCAGGCGATACCAGAGTAAGGTTTGGCGGGCACGTATCCACCCTGAAACTCACCTGGCTGGAATTCAGGTTCCCAGCCGTGTCATTTGCCCATACTTTCAGGGTCCAATTCCCGTCCTGAAGCTCCACCTCCCTCCACCAGTATCCCTGGCTGAAATTCATCGTCAGGTTTTCGGAAAGCTCGAGCCAGGCGGTTCCGTTCTCGTCAAGGCTCACGTTAAAAAGGATCCGGCTGCTGTTATAGCTCCTATTTTCAGGCGAGATTATAGTTATTCTCGGT
>QMZZ01000047.1 GCA_003663445.1 Candidatus Aenigmatarchaeota archaeon
AATAAAATAATAAACCTATAAAGGGCCTCAGCCCTAATTTTTTATTATGGACGCCATTTTCCTGCTTCCGATCATTCAGCTCAGCGTGGTTTTCATCTTCACAGGTATAGTTGCTTTTCTGCTGAAGCTGCTCAAACAGCCTCTTATCCCGGCTTATATCTTGGCAGGGATTCTTTTAGGACCTGTTTTCCAGCTTATAAAGGATGCCGAGTTTATAAGCCTGCTTTCCGAACTCGGTATAGCCTTTCTCCTTTTCTTTGCAGGTCTGGAGTTCAGCTTTGAAAAGATCAAAAAGATATCTATTCCAGCCATCATAATAGGTTTTCTTCAGGTTTCTGCATCCTTCATCCTCGGTTTCTATCTTGCGGGTTGGCTCAATTTCGGATTCCTCCCAGCCGTTTATATCGGTCTCATCCTTGCCTTCAGCTCAACCCTTATCGCTGTGAAGATATTTTCTGATAGAAGAGAGCTTGATACGCTTCACGGAAGGATCTCGATCGCGATCTTGCTTCTTCAGGATCTTTTTGCTGTATGGGCTCTTGCGATCCTTCCCGAGGCTCAGAACCCGTGGGCTATGGGCTATCCTCTCCTGGCAACCTTTGCCCTGATCTTTATAATCGTTTTTGCCAGCAAGTATTCCTTGCCACCGGTTTTCCGATATGCTGCCCAGTTCCCGGAGCTTCTCTTCCTCACAGCCATGAGCGTTTGCTTTGCATATATCTTTGCTGCTGAGGTTCTCGGGCTTTCTATCGCTATAGGAGCTTTCGTTGCCGGGATGGGTCTTGCACAGCTTCCTTATAGCAGAGAAATTTCTGGCCTTATAAGGCCTTTAAGGGATTTCTTTATCGTCCTCTTCTTCGTTTTCCTCGGTATGCAGCTCGCTCCTTTCAATCCAGGATTGCTTTGGGTCTTTTTCCTCTTCCTTTTCATTTCGATTTTCATCAAGCCGTTCATAATCTTCTTTTTCTCCTCGATCCTGGGATATGAGGCCCGGACAGGATTTTTTTCTGGAATATCCCTTGGCCAGCTCTCTGAATTTTCGCTTATCCTCGCAACCCAGGCTTTCCTTTCCGGCATATTTTCTCAGGAGTTCTTTTCCTTCGTAGTCCTTCTTACCGTCACCTCGATGCTGGTAAGCACCTATGCGATCCATCACAAATCAGGGGTTTACGGAAAGCTTTCAAGGATTCTGAGGCCCTTCGAGAAGCTAGCCATCAAAAAGGTCAAGTATTCTTACCAAGCAAGGTCCGAGAAAAAGATCGTTATCTTTGGCTGCCATCGGATGGGAAGCATTTTCCTCAATCGGCTGAAAAAATCCCTCAGAAGTATAATAGTCGTTGACCACAATCCTGAAGTGATTGAAAGCCTGATGAAGGAAAAGGTTTCGTGTATTTACGGGGATATGGAAAATCCCGAAATCCTCGAGTCGTTGGACCTCAGCCAGATAAAACTCATAATTTCGACAGTACCTGATGACGATGCAAATGCTTTTCTGATAAGGTATGTGAAGGCAAGGAATCCGGAGATAAAGATATTCGTAACTTCCGATCACCTTAAGCAGGTCCCGAAGCTTTACGAGCTCGGAGCAGATTATGTTATCCTTCCGCACTTCCTCAGCGGTGAATCCGTTGCAAGGATAATAAGGGCTGTGCTTTCAGGAAAGAAAGAGCTTTCCGATATTCGGTACAGACATGTAGAGCACCTGAAAAAGATAAAGGTTTACGGATGATCCTGATACCAACATCCCATGCAGAGCATTTGGTTCAGGGATTCGACCACTTGAAGCTTTTGCCGAATAAGGACGGAAAGAGGAGGTTTCCTGATGGAGAGGTTTATGTGAGGTTACCAGAGCTGACAGAAAGGCATGTACTTGTCCTTCATTCTGGTATGCCAGAACCGAACAGCGGTTTGATAGAGCTGGAACTCGTCCTGACTGTTTTGAGAGAGCAGGGGATAAGAACCAAAGTATTTTTTAGCTATTTTCCCTATGGGATGCAGGACAGGGTTTTCGAACCAGGAGAGCCGAATTCAGCTGAAAACCTGGTGAAAAAGCTGGTGGAATGGTACGGGGTCGAAAAAATATATCTTTTGGATGCCCATTTTTGGGGAAGGGAATGGGTTTCGAGGTATCCGCTCGAAAACTTTTCAGCCCTTCCTTTGTTGATAGAGAAAGCCAGGAAGGATTGGGGAGATTTTCTCCTGCTCTCGCCTGATGTCGGGGCTGAAAGGAGAACAGGGATCAAGGGCCTGAAGAAAAAAAGGCTCGATTCCTTCAGAGTCGAATTTTCAGACCTTGGGGATGTTTCTGGAAAAACGGTCGCGGTTATAGACGATCTGGTAGAGACAGGAGGAACGCTTGTGAGATTGAGGGAGAAATTGAGGGAGGCAGGAGCAAAGGACGCAATAGCACTTATAACCCACGGTGTTCTCCCTGAGGGCATCCGAAGGGTCAAAGAAGCATATTCTGCCCTTTACCTGACCAACAGCATAAACAGACCAGAAGCCAATGTGGACATCAGGCAGATCATCCAACAGGTCCTGAAGTGAGAAATTTCCTGATCCTCTGATACTGGTTCAGCAGTTTCTGGGCTATGTTTTCACCTGATATCCTATAAGCTCCTAAAAGGAATGCATCTAGCGATATTTTCCCTAACTTGAAAAGATTTCTGATTCCTGAAGGATATGACCCGTCGAAAATGAAAGAGCAAATTTTCTCTGCTTGCCGGAAATCGATATGATAAATCCCGTCATTTCGGAACTTTTTCAAAAGCCTGTAGATATCGAAAATGCATTTCACCTCTTTCTCTTTATATTCTATTCCGTTATTTTCAAGTGTTGCCAATATTTTTTCATATTTAGGATTTTCCACGTTTTCAAACACCCTCTGGATCAGAACCTGTGGATGCATATGATTGTCGATCTTTATCGGATAGGGCTTGTGAGCAGGCTTGATCTTTTTCTTTTCTGGCTTGGGATATCCGAATTCATCGAAAACGCCTTCTGAGATAAGTGTTTCGAGCTTTTTGATCTCAACCCAATTTTCTTCAAGAACATCCCTTTCCTCTAATATCCTTTTGAACTCGCTTTCCGGAAGCCTCGGGAACCCGTATTTGTATTTCATTCTTTCAAGGGCCTCAGGGAACATAACATACTCTTCTTTCGGCTTTTCCGGGCCAGACCTCTCTTTCGCCTTTCTTTCTGTCTTTCTCGGTCTTTCGGGCATTCCTTTAGGGACCCTTCCTAAAGAAAGTGCATAAAGCAGGGTTTCGATTTCCGAGTCTATATCCCAAACAAACCCCCTCCCCTTTTTCCTTTTCCTCACCTTCAAGCCTCCAAGGATCACGGAAAGATCCGATGATGGTATGTCAAATTTTCTCGAGAGATCAAGAGTCGACTCCCAGTTACCGTTCTCCCTGTATTTTTTCAGGATCTTTATCAGTCCCTCGATATCAGATTCTCTGTAAAGTTCCGGCAGTCCTCTTTCCCCCGAAATTTCGCATTCTAGCTGGTTAAGTAGCGCCCGTGCAACGTTTTGCGATATTCCAGCCTCCTTCTCGAGCCTTCTGACAGCATCAGCTTTCCTCACAGAAAACCTGCCCATTCTTCTTATTTCAAGAAAATTTTAAAATTATTCCTCTAGCTCCTCTTCAACTTCTTCCTCAAGGGCCTCTTCCTCTTCTTCCTCAGCCTTCCAGGCCTCCTCTTCCTTTTCTTTTTTAGTCGGGATCAAGCTCAGAACCAGCAGGATGATGCCTGCAATCAAGAGACCCCAAACATAGGGAGACAGGACCTGGAAGAGCTTGCTGGTTATAATGGAAGCGAGCTGGCTGGCTTCTGGTGGTACAGGAAGAAGGGATGGAGAAAAGCTGAAGAGGAGGTAGGAAATGGAGATGATGAGAAACGAGCTTCCCAAGGATCTCGTTATGCCTTTCCATCTTCTGATGGAAACGATAAGCAGTCCGGCACCCAAAACAGCTGCTATCAATGAATAGAGCTTCACCTGTCTGAAAAAACTGTTGGCCTGAGCCGAGACGAGAAACATCACGAGCTCCTGACCCTTTAAGGTTTTTATACAGGTCAGAAAGTCGCAGGGATAGGTCTTGTAATAAACATGCTTAAAGCTTTCCTGAACCAAAAGCTGAGGGATTACCTCTTTTTCCGGTATCTCCGAACAGTTAAGCGTAACATTCACATCACCCACAGGGACCACAACCTCCTGACTCCGGTTGCATTGGTAAAGGATATAGTTATAAAGGCTATCGAGTTGTTCCTGGCTTATGTTCGGGCTTATGAACTCAGTAACTATCGGAGCCAGGTTGTCATAAGTAGTGAGCCAGGTGGCTGCATAAAGGCTCAGGAATGCTGCAAGACCCAGGGTTAGCAGGATCCCGCCAAAAAATTTCCCGAGTCCTGATATCACTCCCATTTTTCCTTCCTCGCTCTTTCAAGCAGGAGCTGTTTCTCGATCCTGGCCACAACCTGTTTGATC
>QMZZ01000048.1 GCA_003663445.1 Candidatus Aenigmatarchaeota archaeon
AGATAAATCTCACGACTGCCGGGAAATGTCAGGTTAATATAAGCCGAAGAGATTTCTCAACGATCCCGACGATCCTTGTAAAGGATTTTTCCTCCTCTGATAACCTTCCTGGTTTTCTAAAGTGGGCTGGAAAAAGCCAGGGAAATGCCACTTGGAACATCAGCCCAACCGATCCTGAATGGCTGATTTACCTGTGGTTCCATGCTATCGAGAACGAAACAGGTCAAACCTGGCCAGAGCCGTGGAATTTCAGCTTTAAGAGCAACGTGAGCGGTGATAAGGCGATCCTGGCTTTTCGGGACGGGCAGGCAGGGTTGGTGATTTCTGGAAGCAGGGCATGGATCCCGGAAAACGGCTGCAAGGGAAAAAGGGAGCTTTTGGCTTCCCTCATCCTTTGGCTCGCCCCAGACAGCTTTTCTCTGGGAGAACCTGTTCTGGTGAAGCCGGTAAGGCTTGTTTATCTAACAGCTGTAGATAAGGAATTTTTCCAACCCCTAAGGATAGAGCTGAGGTTGGGCTACAGATATTAAAAGGCTTTCGAAAAGTTTAATATGCCTGAAGAAGAACCGATAAGGGTGAGGTTGCCTGAGGGAAAGCAGGTTCTCGGGATAGTCGAGGAGCTTTTAGGAGCCAGCCGCTTCAGGGTGAGCTGCAAGGACGGTCATACACGAATCTGCAGGATCCCTGGAAAGTTCAGGAAAAGGGCAAACATCTCTGTAGGGGATATCGTTTTGGTCGAGCCTTGGGATGTTGAGTCAGAAGAGAAAGGAGATATCCTCTGGATCTATACGAAGACTCATGCCAACTGGCTGAGGCAGAAGGGTTATATATGACAGAATATCGGGTTGTAGGGGAAAGGCTATGGGCTTCTGAGCTCGTCAAAATCCCTGAGGAAAGGCTCGGGGTGGTGATCGGAAAGAAAGGGGAGATAAAGCGGGAGATAGAAAGGCATACAGGAGCTAAGATAAAAGTCACACAGGAGGGTATCCAGATAGAGGGTCTTGCAGAAAGGGTCGAGGTTGCAAAAGCCATCGTCAAGGCGATAGGTAGGGGATTTTCACCTGAAAGGGCTTTCAACCTCCTGAAACCTGGCTGGAAGCTCGAGATAATAAGCTTGAAGGGAGAAACGCCAAAAACTATCAAAAGACTTTTTGGAAGGGTGATAGGCAGGAAAGGCACAGCAAGACTTCAGCTCGAAAAGCTCACCGGCTCGCTCATCTCGGTTTACGGATCTACTGTAGCGATAATCGGGGACGAGCAGGCTGTAAGCAGGGCCTATCGAGCTGTTCAGGACCTGCTCGAGGGAAAAAGCCATGAAAGGGTTTACAGGCAGCTCAAGAAAAGGATATTTTTTGAAACTTTCGAGTAGTAAATAATTTAAATATTTTTTTCCAGAGTTTAAAATGGAATTCAAAGTTGCCAGGAGCGCGATAGAGAAGGAGCTTAACCAGAAGATCTATCAGCTCTTAGAGGATTACGTCGAGCTGCCACCCGGGAATGTCTATGCTCTGGATTTTGGGTGCGGATGGATGCCCTATGTGGACGCCTTCATGAACTTTTTCGGAGAGAGGCTGAAGGCACTGACAGCGGTTGATCTTGAAGAATGGGAGCTGAAGTGGAAAAGGATCCAAAATGCTTATCCGCTGGTGAGGTTTGAAAGGGAAAGAATAATATCCGGAAAGGATTTTGAAAGGCTGGGCAGGTTTGACTTTATAAGCTTCATAAATCCCGCCCCAGACACTTACTGGCTGTTGAATCACCCTGATCCAGATTCCTGCATCCTGAAAGTTGCGAGAGAGCTCAAGTCCTGCTTGAAAAAAGAAGGCGTGGTTTTCGTTCTAACAGCAGAGGACGGGATAAAGGGATCGGAGATGAAAGAGGTTTTAGAAGATGGGGGGATCAGGATAGAGGTTTACAAGGATTTCCGCGATATTTATTGGCCCCATCAAGCTGAAAATTTATTGGTAGGGAGGAATAGAGATTAAAGTAGGAAAAGAAAATTGCAGGATTACGGAGGGATAGTAGACGCGGAGAAGCTCGAGCAGATCAGGGTAGAGGCGGAAGAGTTGAAGGGAAAGAGGCTTGTCCATATCAACTCGACCTGGGTCGGTGGTGGTGTGGCTGAAATGCTTCAGCCGTTGGTTTTGCTTTTCAACGACCTCGGGATCAAAACTGAGTGGAGGGTGCTTCACGGAACGATAGATTTCTTCAATGTGACCAAGAGCTTTCATAACGCGCTTCACGGAGCCGATCTGAGGCTCTCGGAAAGGAAGAAAAGGATATATCTGGAGCATAATGCGAATTTCGCTGCGATAAGCCATCTCGATTATTTCGATTTTGTCGTCGTTCACGATCCGCAACCCCTCCCGCTCATAAAATTCCATCAAAAGGTTGCTCCCTGGATCTGGAGATGCCATATCGACCTAACAAATCCGCATCCTGAACTCTGGTCCTGGCTGCTCGAGGAATTCATCAAGAAGCATGACAGGGTGGTCCTATCTTCAGAGGAGTTCAAAAGACCGGAGCTCGATCTCCCTGTTGACATAATAAGACCGTGTATAGATCCTCTCAGCACGAAGAACAAATACATTTCAGAGCATGTCGCGAAGAAGCAGCTTTCCCGGGTCGGGATAGATCTCGAGAAGCCTCTCTTGCTTCAGGTTTCGAGGTTCGATCCCTGGAAGGACCCGCTCGGTGTGATAAGGGTGTTCGAAAAAGTAAAGCAGCACGAGGACTGTCAGCTGGTTCTCTGCGGCTCCTTTGCTTCTGACGATCCCGAGGGTTTCAAGATGTATAATCTGGTGAAAAAATACGAGAGGGAAGATATAAAGATAATCCTGAACGCGTCCGACTTGCTGGTGAACGCCCTTCAGAGATCGGCAACCGTGGTTATTCAAAAATCACTCAGGGAAGGATTCGGCCTGACGGTGACAGAAGCCCTCTGGAAAGGGACGCCTGTGGTCGCATCAAAAGTCGGAGGGATACCGCTTCAGGTCATAAACGGAAAACCCGGCTTCCTGCTCGATCCGAAAGATGAGGAGGGATTCGCCAAAAGGATTCTCGAGCTTATAAGGAATCCTGCCCTGAGGGAAGAGCTTGGCCGGGCTGGAAGGGAATGGGTGAGGCAGAACTTCCTGATAACAAACAACCTTCATTCCTGGCTTCAGGTCCTGAAGAAAACGCTTTCCTACTCTATTTAGATTTCTCGAACTCTGTATAGCCGCATCTCCCGCAATACAGCCTTCCCTTATGTTCTGCTAGATAAACACCAGGACCGCATCTTGGACAGGGCTTCCTCAGCCTTACTAGCTTTTCCCCCTCGAGCTTGAAAAGCTTGTGTATTTTAATGCTTTCGTGCTTCCTTCCCTTCCTCACCCTTTTCCCTCTCCTTCTTATTTTCTTTTCAGCCATCTTTTCCCTCTGCTTTTTCTTCTCCTTCCTCCTTCTTTTCAGCTTTCTCTTCCTTTTCCTCAGCTTTCCCTTCCTCTGCTTTCTTTTCCTCTGGCTTTTCTGCCTTTTCAGCTTGTTTTATCTTTTTGATCCTTCTCTCCATTTTTTCGAGCTTCTGTTTCGGGATGTCCTCCAGCTTTTTGTATACCTGAATTTTCACTCTTGATGTGTTAGTCCCGGTCAGGGTTATTATCTTGTCGATTATGATGAGTTTTTCATCAGCTTTCAGTGTTTTGGCTAAAACAGGCAAAAGCTCGAGACGGTTTGGTGTCCTGGCTCCTGGATGCTCTACCTTTGCTTCAGCCTCTCTTCTGTTCAAAAGCGGATTTTCCTGATCTTTCAGGATTTCAACCTTCATATTTTTAATAAACAGGGGCTTTAATAAATTTTCGATCAGGTCTTGACCCACAGGCAATACTTTCCTGGAGCTTTGATTCCCAAAACCTTGGCTATCTCAGAATTTTCCGGGTCAAGAATGTGCGCGACACCTTTCCAGGACTTTGAAAAGTCCTTCCCCTGACATAGGGGGCAGACATCTCCCTTTACGAAGAGCTTACATGACCTGCAGACCTTTTCCTTTCCCACCATTTTTACTTCTTCTTTTTGGCCGGGGCAGCAGCTTCCTTCTTCTTTTTAGCTTTCCAGTGAAGCCCGCCCAAACCGGGCTGACGGGTTGTGAGACCTATTTTGTATTCCTTTCCAAGGGAAACCGATATTATCCTTGCCCTTACGAGATCGCCTTCCTTTAAGGTCCACTTGGTTTCCTTACCTATAAACATCGAATTTTTCGAATCGAAGGAAACGAAATCGTCCATTATCTGCGAAACGTGGATCATGCCATCGAGAGGTCCTATCCTGACGAAGACGCCGAACTCCGTCACGTCTATCACATAACCTACCACTATCTCGTGCTCCTCCGGCTTGTATACCAGAACCTCGAAATCCACCGGATAGTGAAGGGAGCCATTTCCCGGATAAATTTTAGCCTCGCCGATTTCTCCCACACCGGTCACAGC
>QMZZ01000049.1 GCA_003663445.1 Candidatus Aenigmatarchaeota archaeon
GCGATCGAAAAACAAGGGTCTGAATACGGCTATCAGAATTTCTGCCAGGCGCTTGATATGGATAACGATTCCCAGATCACTTCAGGCGACATTCAATCCTTCAACCAAACCCTTGAGCACTTCATATCTTCAAAATCCATATCCCAGTCAGATTGTGGTGATGATCCATTCTGCAAAGCTGCAACAGAAAATGGAAGTGTCACGTTTTCAGAAACCAAGGACATGGAAGAGGAGGTAGAAGATCAGATCCAGAATCAAGGAGTTAAGCTCGAACCTCAGGAAAAGGAAGAAACGAGAACCAGGACAGGAGGCGGGAGTCCTACTGTTTTTTACACTTCTGCCTCAACCGTTTGCATCCCTAATTGGTCCTGCGGAGAGTGGTCTGCCTGCAGCCCTGAAGGTAGGCAGGAAAGGATATGTCAAGACCTGAATAACTGCCTAGAGCCGAAAACAGAGTACAGGGAATGCGAATATGTCCCTCCGGCTGAAGAGAAGGCCGAAATCGAAAATGAAACCGTCGAGCAAAATCAAACCGAAGAAATACCCGCTCCCCAGCCACAACCCAGCCTGACAGGAAGGTTTCTCGAAGGTATCAGCAGCTACTGGTGGGCATTCGGGTTCGTGATCGGTATCATCTTCTTGATAGCTCTTTTAAGATAGAAAGGATTCGGCTTTTAACCTTCTGATAATCGCCTAAAAGAAAAACATCTCCCTTATTTTTATATTTTTCGAGAAGCTTTAGCTGAACAACCGCAAGAACAGGCTTTCCAGAGTTAAAGGCATCCTCGGCAGCTTTTTCGAATCCTGGATGATGTAGCTCCATCTTCCCTATTTCGTCTATCAGGATGACATCCGCCTCTCTGATAGCTCTTTTTATCGCCCTGATCCCAAATTCTATCGCCTGAAGATCTATCCCGTATTTCGAGACCTTAGGTCCTTTAAAACCGACTTTTGCCATAACCCGCTTCTCCCCTGTCAGCATGTCCTGGATCCAGAATCCGATCCTCCTGCCCTCTTGCCTTATCTCAGGGGTTGATATCCCTCCAGCTTTTAATCCGAGCTCCTTAACGATTTCCAGGGCCAACCTGGATTTTCCAGAACCAGGTCTTCCTGTTAGGATTATGTTCATTTTAAGTTAAATGGCAATTTTAATAATGAAAACCTATCTCGCCAGGTCCCCCCTGGGCTACTTCCTTTTCGATGAGAAGGGAAGGTTTTTGAGATATTCCAAAAAGGAGGAAGAGTTTGAAAAGTTAAAGCCGATTCCCGACAACCGATTTTTAAGGGAAAACTTCAGGCAGGTCATGATCAGGGCAGGTCTGGCAAAGAACGACAGGGAGATAAACCTCCTGCTTTCGAGGATCGGGATCGAGCTTGTGAAGCAAAGGCTGAGAAGACCGAATTATGAGCAGGTGATAAAGCTTTTGGCAGGAACGATAGAACAGCTGGATAAGAATTTGAACAGCTTTTCAGAAAGGCTCAGGGAATGGTACGGTCTTCACTTTCCTGAGTTTACCAAGGCAGTAAAGGATGCAGAAAGGATGGTGGAGCTTATCGCAAAATACGGAAAGAGGGAGAAGATAAAGGGAGTCGAAAGTCAGGCCAAGAGATCTGCAGGAATGGAATTTTCCGAGCAGGACCTCAAGGCTGTCAGGGAATGGGCATCCTGCATTTCCAGGCTCTATCATCAGCGAAAACAGCTTTTCGGCTATCTTGAAGATCTTTCCAGGCAGGTGATGCCCAACCTCACAGCTTTAGCTGGTCCCTTTTTGGCAGCAAAGCTCCTCGAGCATGCTGGCTCGCTTGAGAAGCTTGCAAGGTTGCCTGTCTCGACCATCCAGCTCCTTGGAGCAGAAAAAGCCCTTTTCCGTCACCTAAAAGCCAAAGCAAAAGTCCCTAAACACGGCATAATCTTCCTCCATCCGCTTATCCAGCAGGCAAAACCTGAACTAAGGGGGAAGATAGCAAGGATCCTTGCAGCCAAGCTCTCGCTCGCTGCAAAGATAGATTATTTCTCAAAGGAAGACAGATCCAAGGAGCTCAAGAAGAGTCTGGATGATCAGATCTCCAAACTTCTATCCTAGCTTCAAGTGTTTCTCCATATTTCTTTAAAATTCTCTGAACATCTGAATCGATATCAGAATCGGGATTTCTGTGCTTTCTATTCTCGGAATAGAACCAGTAAACGGGTTTGAGGAGCTGGTAACTCAGGTCATACTTAATCCTGAATTCCTGACATGCCTCCTTTGCAATCCTTTCAAAAGATTTTCCATCGAGAAATCCCTTATAGCAAAAGCGAACAAAATCCTCGAGCTCCATAGAAAAAATTCAAAGAAAAATTTTTAAATTTTGAACCTGAGGATGCCGCCGATCCCTCCGAGCTCCCAGAACTGCTGACCCTTTGGTGTCTCCCTAGAGATCCTTTCCACCCGAGTCCCGACCTCCTCTGCGAGCTTGATTATCTTTTCCTCAAGCTCCAGGACGCTTTCGGGCTTAAGGGCTTTCTTGCATTCCGGGCATTTTGGTTCTTCTCCCTTTCTCACCAAAACCTCCCCCTTCCATCCGCACTCACATTTTGCCTTTACCAATCTCCAATCAAAACCCTCTGAGAGTAGCAGGAGCTCGACATTTCCTGATCTGAGAGCTTGAAGCGTTTCGTGAAGACCGTAAACCACCTTTTCCCCCTTTGCCAGCTCCTCGAAAAATTTTTCTAGCACCCTTCTCTCCCTTGTGACGCTTGCCTCCCTCAAGATCTCCTCGGCCCTTTCAACCAGCTCCCTCAATCCGTATTCACCCGTATAAGCCGTATTCACGACACCCAGGACCTGCTTTTTCATATCATAAGCCAGGTAGTCCTCTTCTGCGAACTGCTCCTTGACAGGACCAGGCCCACCGATGATTATCCCTTTCAAGTCGGGCTGGTCCCTGAAGTAATGGGTTGCAATTTCTCCGATCTTTTTTAGGAAATCGTTTAAAAGGGCCTCCCTTATCCTTGCATACCTCTGCTGGGACCACCCGCCTGCCTTAGTCTTTCCCGGAACTATCGAATCGAGATGCTTGAGCTTTACCAGAATTTTTCCTTTCAAGAGCCCTATATCGGCTTCTGATTTGTCAAGGACTATAAGGCCATAGACCTCCCTTTCCCTCACAAGCTCCTTTAGCGGATCAAGGATAAACTTCTGGTCGCAGCGGTAGAGCCTGACCCTGATGGGTTCAGGTGGCTCGATGGCCCAAAGCCTTATATCCGAGACACCCTCTTTTTCAGAAACGTTTCCGCAGAGGATCACCAGACCGTTTTCAGGCGTTTTTCTGTAATGCTTCAGATGTCCGGCTATCTTTTCAAGGGCAGCCGTCACGTTTTTTCTGACGGTTTTCGACTTTATGTTCTGAGCCGTTGATTGCTCGGACCTGATCTGCTCTGCAACCTTCTGGATGTTGTATCCGGAAGGAACATAAACGCTAACCAACTCTGTATGCCTCCCTCTTATTCCTTCAAGCTCCCTCAATAGCCTCTTCAGCTCTTCCTTTTCCATATCCATAAATATGAAATCGCATTAAATATAAAGCATGGAAAGGATAAGGTCAGGGATTCCTGGTCTTGACAAATTGCTTAAAGGTGGGATACCAAAAAACCAGATCATTCTCCTGACCGGAACATCAGGAACAGGAAAAACGATTTTCTGTTCCCAGTACCTTTGGACCGGAGCGAAAAAATGGAAGGAGCCAGGGGTATACCTGAGCTTTGAAGAGCCGGCTGAAAAGATAAAGGAGTCTGCTAAGAATTTCGGATGGGATTTCAATAAGCTTGAAAAGAAAGGGATGATATCCTTTATGAGATACGATCCCTATCGGATAGAGGATGTGATCGACATCCTCGAATCGACGGTGAGGGAGATAAATGCGAAAAGGGTGGCGATAGATTCGATATCGGCCCTGGGACTTTATGTCAAGGACAGAGCTGAGCTAAGGAGACTCATCTTCGATCTCTCCTTCCTCCTGAGAAGGTTGGGATGCACGACCATCCTCGTCTCAGAAATCGTACCAGGATCTAAGGGCCTTTCGAGGTATGGGGTTGAGGAATTCGTTGCCGATTCGGTGATAGTCCTGTATTACGAAAGGCTCGAGTCGCAATTCATCCGTGCGATCCAGATATGGAAGCTCAGGGGATCCTCGCATTCTCAAAAAATCCATCCCTACAGGATAGGAAGGGCAGGTATAACGGTTTTACCTGAAGAGGAAGCATTCATCCAGAAATGATCCAGTTAAGGGGTCTTTTGAGAAGAAAGCTCATAAAACCAGAGCC
>QMZZ01000050.1 GCA_003663445.1 Candidatus Aenigmatarchaeota archaeon
ATATTATGATATGAGAAGGCCCTGGGCCTATCTCCTCGCAGGATTTCTTTTAACCTCTCCTGGATATCCGGCTGTAAAGGAAAAACTAAGGGACTTTTCCCAGAAGCTTAAGGCGAGTCAGGAAAGATATAAGGCAGGGGAGCTTGCGGATCAGGAGAAGTTCTGCCAGGCTTTCGAGCATTATCAGAATGCCTTGGAAATCTGGCCAAAGTATGCTGAAAAATCCAGGTTTAGAGCAGATTGGGTCGAAACAGGTCTTTCCTGTGCTGTCCAGCTTATGCAGGAAAAGGAATGGGAAGATGCGATAGGTGTTCTGAAAAGGACTGAAAAATTCGGAAAGGTAGATGAGGCTGAAAAGAACCTGAGGTATGCGGAAGAGCAGCTGGGGAAGGCAAAACGGCTTTATCAGCAGGGGAAAAGTTATCTGGAAATGAGGGAATGGGGAAAGGCGAGGGAAGCGTTTGGAAGGGCTGAGGATATCTATCCGAGATTGGATGCCGCAGAGCTGCTCGAAAAGATAAAACCCGTAGCTGTTCAGGACTTGCTAAGAAGGGCTGATAGTAGCTTAAAAAGAGGATTATATGATAAGGCAGAGGAGCTTTATGAAGAAGTACTTGAATGGGATAGGGAATGCGAGGAAGCTGAGGCAGGACTGAAAAGGACATGGCTTGCAAAGGGCAAGAGTTTTGAGGTGAGGGGGCTTTACGGTCTCTCCCTTGTCCACTACCTGAAAGCCGGGGACAGACAGGCTGTTGAAAGGGTGAGGAAGAAGCTTGCAAGGTCTCTTGGGTTTTCTGTCGATTTCCAGATAAGCGGGAAGGATGGATACAGGATAGAAAAGGCTCTTGAGGGGCTTGCTGGAAGATGGGCATATGCTGGTCCTGGCGGGATAGTGAAGCTGAGCGGAAAGGTGGAGAGGGTTGAAGTTGAAAGAAGTTCTCAGACATGGCAGAGGCAGAAAAAGTACATCAAATATTACAGAACGGAAAGGAATCCTGAATATGATGAGCTCCGGGCCGAAATCGAGGAATGCTGGAGGGAAGTTAGAGCTGAAGAGGCTGATATCCAGAGAAGGAAGTCAGGGCTCACCGGAGCAACCGGTGGGATAAGCGGGATTATGGAATCCGCCGAATCAGCATCCATAAGCATGGCCGAGGCAACGCTTGCAACAAAGAAATTCCAGTGCAAAACACTCGAAACCCAGCTTAATATGACACCTTTAACGATAAAAGTCCCTGTTTATGACTGGTGGAACTATGTAGAGGAAATTGTGACCAAAACAGCCAAAATAAGTCTTAAGCTTCAGGGAAAAAGCTATACAATCACCGAATCCGCTTCTGACAGGACTATCCACAATCCGAAGCCAGGGGTTGTTGATCCAGACCCGCTTGAGCTTCCTTCTGATAGTGAGGTTATCGGTAGGGCTGTCAGGAAGTTTGCAGAGCGTTTTGTGCCTGATTATCTAAGGAAGCTAGCTGGGAAACTCAAGCCAAGGGCATCCGGATGTGAGGGTGAGATCGAAAGCGCTTTTTTGGGAAAGGGTCAACCGAGCTGCCTGCCTGAAAAGGATAGGAAGTTGCTGGAAAGGTATTTTGATGAGGTAAGGTTTTAAATCAGAACAACCCATAAAATTTATGGTCAAAGTTGAGGAAGTAATGAAGAAGGGAGTAATAACTGCAAGCCCTGATCTCACGATAGAGCAGGCTGCAAAGATAATGACAGCTAACCGTGTCGGCTCGATAGTTATCATGGAGGGTGACAGACCTGTTGATATAGTGACATCAGAGGATGTCGTTACGGTTGTTGCAAACGGTCAGAACCCGAAAAAGGTGAAGGTGAAGGACCTGAAAAAGAAAAGGCCTTTGGTGACAGCAACTCCTTCTGATTCGATCTTAGAGGTCGCGCACAAGATGGTAAAGACAGGTCATAAAAGGATCCCTGTTGTTCATGGTGGGAGGTTGGTTGGGATAATTTCTGATAAGGAGATCCTGGCAGCTGCTCCTGAAATGATAGAGGTCCTTTCTGAGATGTTGAAAGCCAGGACAGCCTGGAAGGCCGCCCCTGAACAGGTCCTTTCAGGGATCTGTGAAAACTGCGGTCAGTATTCGGATAACCTCAAGTTTATCGGTGGTAAGTGGCTCTGTGAGGATTGCCGCTAATCAAAAATCTATGCTTTATTTTTCGGTAGTATAACCCTTGTAAATTAAAATTCCAGCCACAGCAAACAGTGTTGCAAATTCTAAAGCATGCCTAACATCTACACCACTGTGAATTATAGATCCGTTCACCAGAAGGAATACATTAAAAAACATCCATAGTATACCGATAATTATGTAGCTGGTTTTCATGTTTTAGTTTTGCTTTTAAAATTTAATACATTTAACTACATGGATTAGAGTTCGTTTCTACCCATCCTGAGTTCCAGCTCAGGGATTTTCCGTTTCCATTGGCTCCGTTAGCTGAAGAATAGCTGACATTCACGACTATCCTTCCGTTCTCGTCGGCTATCCATACCGTGTGATTGCTGTTCTTCAGCCCTCCGCAAAGGCTGCTCGCTTTCGGATGGTATGCCTGGCAGGTAAACTGCCAGTTTTCGTATGCATCCGTTCCTGTCCCTCCATCCGTTATAATGGCATAAGACCCTGCTTTCAAAACAGGGTTTCCAGGAAAGCTTTCTCCGTCGGAATGCCTGATCCATCCAGGCTCCAGCTCCTTTCCGCAAAGGGTCCACCCTGTTAGGTCGAGATCATCAGGACCTGGATTATAAATCTCTATCCACTCGTTATACCTATCGGGCTGAACAGGATTGTACATGATCTCGGTTATGAGTAGATGGGATTGCGGTTTTTCCGGGGAGACTTCTTTTTCAGGCTCTTCCTTCTCAAACTCCTTTACCTTTTCCCCGCAGTCCTCAGGACAGATCTCACCATCATCGCAGTATCCGTCGCCGCAGCAGGGTCTTATCTTCATACAGGAGCAATTTACCTGAATCTCGCAGGGGCCACAGGCAGGGCATGGAGGACATTCTGGGGTGCAGGGCTGACATGAGCCATTCTGCAATTCGGGCTGGCATGAAACGATCTCTCCGGATGGACATATCCGGCTTATATTTCCGCAGATTATCCTTTCCTGGATGACCGTTTTCTCTATAACCTTTCCTGTTTGCACACAACCGCAGACCAGAAGGATTATGAGAAGGAAAGCCCATCTCATTTTTATTTTTCCTAATTATTATATAAGGGCCCGTAGCTCAACGGATAGAGCACTGCCCTCCTAAGGCAGGGGTTGAGGGTTCGAATCCCTCCGGGCCCTTTTCACTACCGAAAAGTATTTAAAGGTCCTTGAGGAAAAGCTTATATGGTAAGGGTCATCGTTGTTTCTTCAGGAAAGGGCGGTGTTGGTAAAACAACGGCTGTTTCAAACCTGGCAGCCGCTCTTGCCGGATTTGGGAAAAAGGTCGTGGTTATAGATGCGAACCTGACAACCTCAAACCTCGGCCTTCACTTCGGCGTTCCGCTAAACAGGCCGACCCTCCAGGATGTTCTGAAGAGAAAAGCAAGGCTTGAACAGGCGATATGGACACATCCTGCCGGTTTTAAGGTCATCCCTGCCGACATATCGGTATCGAAGGTCATGTCCGCTAAACCAAACCAGCTCCTTTCGGTCCTTAATCGCATCCTGTCCGATGCCGATTTCGTCCTGATAGATTCTGCAGCCGGACTTTGTCAGGAAGCCCTGGCTGCCCTGAAGGCAGCCGATGAGGTTCTGGTTGTGACAAACCCAGAGCTCCCTGCCCTCACTGATGCCCTAAAGCTCATAAAGTTTGCAGAGGAATACGGGACAAAGAACATCGGGGTTGTGCTGAACCGCGTGAACGGAAAATCGCATGAATGGTCTGATGAGGAGGTTGAGAAATTCCTGGGTGCTCCGGTAATCGCAAGGGTATCTGAGGATGTTGCCGTTCAGAGGGCGATAGCAGAAAAAATGCCTGTCGTTCTGCATAATCCGGGATCGAGGGCTGCAAGGGAGTTCAAGGAGTTAGCAGCAAGGTTGGCTGGGATAAAGTTCTCTTCGGGTCCTTCCTGGCTTTACAGGCTTTGGGGTTGGCTAGTAAGATAGGAAAGGATATTTTCAAGGTCTATTTCCATTGCCACCACAGGCATTTCCAGGTCCCATTTCTTCAGGATAGCTGGATGGATTTCGCCGATAGTTCCTATCCTGACTTTCCGGCAGAAGACCGCAGCTGTCCTTCCTGGGATAAACGCTTTTTCCCCAACTGCCCTCAAG
>QMZZ01000051.1 GCA_003663445.1 Candidatus Aenigmatarchaeota archaeon
ACCCTTGAGCTGACAAGGTCAGAGAGGAGAACGAATTTGAGGTAAGGGCTGACACCGTGCTTTAGATCATTTATGACATTTATCCATGTGGACCATTCCCACGGATGAAAGGATACCGGAGCCAGAACTAGCCTGATAAGTAGGGCTGAAAGGAAAAGCCGTTTATGAGGGATAGAAGCTAACATGCTCTTGGGCTATCAGGGTCCTCAAGGTCACGTTTTCAGCTGTGTAAATCGTGTCGAAAAAGTTACAACCCTCCTCGTTACAGTTTTTCCTGAATCCTGACGGAGGGATGTCCAATAAAAGTTCGGTTATCCCGTCTTCTGCCTCAGCAACGATCTTGTTCCCCACCTGTTCCACAGATTTCCAGAACCACTTGTAATGCTCGAGCTTGAGCTCGACAGAATCCAAGGGATGAAGGGGTGTTATGTAGAACCTGACTATTACCTCTTTTTCCTTTACCTCCACCTCCTGCTCAACCATATAGCTTCCTGCTTCCAGAAAGCTCGCAAAGATCCTGTCCCCTTCGGCCTTGACATTAAAAACATGCATCCATAAAGGTTTCCCGTTTAGAGTGCTATAAGACCCGCTATATTCCAAGACAGGTTTCCCTTCTTTGAGTATCAGTGGCTTATCAGCTTGTCTATTCAAGCCCCACACAAGCTCGAAAGGTGAAGAGATCCTTATTTCCTTTTCAAACCTTTCCTTGATATCAGAATGCTTGTTCAGGACAAGAAGGACCTGTGAAACGATGATGGCTGTAAGGGCTAAAAGGATGACTATCTTATCCGCATTCCTTCCCAGACCGGATTTCATTCCTAAGGATAGACGAGCAAGCCACCGATTCCCTCGAAAAGGCCGATTGAATAGAAGGTCAATAATGTGGCGATGACAACCAGCAAAAGCAAAACCGTCCCCCAGGTGATTTGCATTTTTAAATTTGTTTTACCCTTTTATAAATTTTGTTTAAACAATTTACTAAAAAATTAAAACAATGGGCCCGCCCGGATTTCCAAAAATTTGAACCGGGGTCTCAGGCTCCCGAAGCCTGGATGCTAGACCAAGCTACACCACGGGCCCATTTTTAAAATTTACTTTATTTCATAAAAACATGATGAGGATACCTAAAACCCTGCTGGAAAGCCAGACCCTGCTTATAGACTCCTGCATACTTTTCGATTCCGACCTGCCTGAACAGATATTTTATGCGAATGCGTATGAGAACCTTGATTGGAAGGAGCTGAAAAAAGCTCAAAAAAAGCTCGATGATGCTCTGAGCTTTCTCGAAAAGGATTTTTACATAACCCCAGGCGTCCTTGACGAGTTCGGATATCTCCAGGAGATAATTTCGGAAAAGCTCAGGTTCTGCAACAAAGCCCTAAATTTTTTCGAAAGCCGTGATCCACCGAAAAGACATTTGAAGCTGAAAAAGAAAGGGCCGATTTCAAAAAGAACCGAAGGTTACTGGAAAATGGCTGAGGAAAAGACCACTTACGGAAGGAAAAGGGAAAAGAAACAGATGCTCGATGAAATAGGGCTTCGGCTCCTGGAATTGAAAAAAGGGCTGAGGGACAAGGTCATCAAGCCGGAAAACAAGGAGGCTTATGAGCTCATTTATGAAGTGGTGGAAAAGATTTTTTCGGATCCCTGGGAAGAGCTTTTCGAACACAGGGCAGATAAGGAGCTAATAGCCTTCACCCTTTACCTGCCTTTAGAGGGCAAAAGCCCTGATCTGGTTTCAGCCGATGCAGGTCTTGGGATAAACCTGAAAAGGTGCTACAGGTTCTTGCGCTGGCATCGCGGTCCAAAACTCCTCGCGTTCTTTACAGAGGTCTATCAGAAGCATCCTTTCAGGTTCTGGCAGGTAAACCGAGAAGAAAGGCTTGTGAAGCTGGCTTTCCAAGCCGGAAGGAAGATGCCTGAAGAAAGACCAGGGCTTTCGAGAAAAACAGAAAAATACCTAGAGAAAAAATTAATCAGACTGTATGAAAGTTATAGGGATAGACTTGGCTGGAAAGCCGAAGAATCCTACAGGGGTATACATCCTGAACAAGGAGAAAAGAGGATTGGTCCTCTATACAGATGAAGAAATTCTCGAGGTTGTGAGAAGGGAAAATCCGGATCTTATAGCCATAGACGCGCCTTTTCAGATGCCGAAATCGGGTTGGTGGAGGGATTCTGATCTAGCTTTGAAAAAGGCAGGGTTCAGGCCTCTATCTCCAAAGTTCCCTGGAATGCAGCCTTTAGTGAGAAGGGCTGAAAGGCTCCTGAAGCTCTTAAAGCCCTACAGGGTTATCGAGGTCTTTCCAAGAGCAACAGAGAAGATCCTCGGGCTTCAAAAAGCAGAGAGGGCTAATCAGCATATCTACGATGCCATGCTCTGCGCCCTGACAGGAAAGGCATATCTCGAGGGTAAGTACAGGGCTTTAGGGAAGCAGAGGATCATAATTCCTTTGTAGCTCTTTTATCTTCTGAAGGGAATACCTTCCTATCTTATAAAGGCTTTCAAGTTCCTCTTCCTCCTTCGGTATCTCGTCCAGGAAAATAATTCCGTTACGTATTAGCGCATACTTTACATACTCAGGAAGCTCAGATTCGTAAACGGATTTCCGCTCCACACCTTCGAGCCGGTTGAGAACAGGCAGGTATAACCAGGGAGATTCGAGCTTTTTTCTTATCCTTTTCTCGATTTGCTTGACCCTCTGTCTGGTGATACCCAATTCCTCACCTATCTCCCTGAAACTTTTCCCCTTTCTTCTCTCCTCAAGCACGAATCTTTCCCTTCTGTTCAACAGCTTTAGAGCTTCGTCAAAGAATTTCCTGTACCTTTCTTCCAGTTCTTCACCTTCTGCCTGAAAATAGGGATGATCTATTTGAAGTTCCATACTCTCAGTTTTCAGAAAAATTTTTAAACCTTGACCAAATCTTCAACGAATTTTTCAGGATCAAAGGGCTTTAAATCGTCATACTTCTGCCCTGTACCCAGCCAGAGGATTGGCTTACGGATCGCCCAAGCAACAGAAAGGATGCTCCCTCCCTTTTCGTTCACATCGACCTTTGTCAGGACAACAGCATCCACCCCAACCGCTTCGTCAAATTTTCTCGCCTGCTCGACCGCATCATTTCCTGTCAGGGAATCCAGAACAAGGATTTTCAGGTTAGGCCTGTTCACGCGCACGACCTTCTTGAGCTCGTCCATCAGGTTCACATTGGCATGCGACCTTCCGGCAGTATCAGCCAATATGAAGTCAAGCCCCTTTGCTTCTGCGTGTTTCCTTGCATCGAAAATCACGGCTGCGGAATCAGAACCATACTTGTGCTTTACTACCTCCACCCCCAGCCTTCTGGCATGCTCTTCCAACTGCTCTATCGAAGCTGCCCGAAAGGTATCTCCAGCAGCCAGGACAGGTTTCAGTTTCTTCTTCAGCAAAAGATTCGCCACCTTTGCGATAGTCGTGGTCTTTCCGGATCCGTTAAAACCGAGAAAGAGCAGGAGGACAGGTCTTTTCAGCTTGAAGATATCCGGCTTTTCTTGGACAAAGAGCTCAAGCAAAGCTCTTTTAAAAGCATCCCTTATAAGCCTTCCTGCCTGACCCCTTTTAATCTCCTTTCCAACAAGCTCCCTCTTGAGCCCTACCTTCAAAGCTTCAACCGCTTCCAAAGCCACGTTTGCCTGAAGGAGCTCTGGCTCTATCTCAGCAAAAAAATCATCTATATCCCCCTCAGCTATCCTTTTCTTGGCTATCCTTTTTACCTTTTTCTCAAGACCCTGCTTCGATCTGGAAAAAACCTTCTTGAGAAGCTTAAGCATAATAATTCTTTATAAGCCAGAACCTAATTAATTCATGATAGGACTTCCGAGGCAGATATTCCTTGAAGAAGCGGCTTTAAAGAGGCTTAAGGACATACCTGAGGGAAGGGTCCTGATTTTAAGCGACAGAACAACCTACAGGATTGCAGGGAAAAGAGCTGAAAGGATCCTGAAAAACAGGAAGCCTGAAACGAGGATCATTTCAGATGGGTTGAAGCTTAAAGCTAGGGCCGAGTGGATCGTGGCTGTTGGGGGTGGAAGGATCATAGACTACGGAAAGCTTTTGGCCCTGAAAAACAAAGCAGAACTTATAGCCGTTCCTACGGCTCCTTCCCATGACGGGATCTTTTCCCCGACGATAACCCTTCCTGACCTAAACCTCTTTTCCAAACCCGCAAAACCGCCTTTCTGGGTTATTGCAGATCTGGAAATCCTGAGGGAGCCACCTGAAAGGCTAATCAGGGCCGGG
>QMZZ01000052.1 GCA_003663445.1 Candidatus Aenigmatarchaeota archaeon
CACCTCAACAATGCCTTCAATTTCATCAGCTAGGTCACCGCATATATGAATTTCAGGTGGCGGGGCGAAGATCGTCAGGTTATAAACAACGTTTTCGGGCAGGAGCCTTTCCAGTTCCTGCTCCAACTCGCTCGAGTTCAGCCAGTTTATGCCAGAGGAATCCAGGGTAAAAAGCACATCCCATCCGAGAAGCTTCAGCCTTGCCCTTTCCCAGTTAGAAGCAAAGCTCGGAAGGCTGAACTGGGACAGAAGCATGAAGAGAACTAAACCCATTATCATGATTTCCAGGATATGAACGAATCCCCTCATAAACATTTAAATATAGCATCTAAAAATTAAAAGGAGGTTAAGGATGAACCTAAGAGCCTACCTGAAGTCAACTTTTGGAAAGGACCTGTTCACTCATCTGAAGAAGGATGACATTCTCGAGGAAAGGATAAGGATAGAAAAGAAGATAGAACAGATATCACGCGATATCAAGAACATTCAGGAAAAGATAAGGCAGCTTATGCTGGATGCAAAGGGACAGCCGAGGGCTTACAAGTTTTTGAACATCCAGAAGATAAAGGCTTTGAGACTGGAATCGGCAACTAAAGCTCAGGAGGCAGAAAGCTATATAAAGCAGCTCCAGGTCCTGCTTCTGCTCGAGGCGATGAGGGAGCACCAGAAGTCGAAGGAAAAGTCAGAGTTTATGGAAAAACTGCTTAACACAGACATCGAGCATCTTTCAGAGATGATTTTCACAGAAGACGTTAAAAGAGCGATAGAGGAAGGCAAGCTTGACGAGGTAAAGGAAAAGCTCAGGGACATCTTTGCAAAGGAGGAGATGCCGGTTGATGCCGAATCTCAGGAACTGCTGAAAACGATAGAGGATCTCGAGAAAGTGGACGAGGAGACGGCGCTCAGACTTGCAGAGGAGAAGGCAAAGACGATGGCTGAGGTGCCGCTCAGGAAAAAGGAACTTGAGCTTGAGGAATAGAGTATCTCAAGAGGGCTTTCATAAAAGCTAAACTTTTTTCTGCGTTCGAGCAACCAGAAAGGATTTCATAGAGCTTGGCTTTTTGCTCCCTGATATCGCACGACAGGCCTAAAATAACATATCCTGGGCCCTCGCCATAAAACTGCAAACTTTCATTTGCTTCATTGAAAAAGGGCAGGAGAGCCTCCACCTTCTTCTCGATCACATCACCTCTCACCCATCCGCGCTCTGTTCCCAGCTTATAAAGCAGGTGAACCTGTTCAACGGTGTTCAGCTCTGAAAGTTTTTCCATAAAAACCTGTAATTCAAGTTCCTCTTGCGAATACGGAAGAATCAAGCCAACGGATTTGGCATTCTCTATCGAGTTTATATAATTCGAAAGCTCTTTAGACTTTTCGTCTATCTTTTTCCAATCCACATTCTCCATTTCCTTATTAATATGCCCAGGATCATAGAACTTGGAAACTAAAGAAATTGTAAAAATTTCGTAAAGCTCTTTCACTTCCATTCGAATTTTCTTTTTTAAAATTTATTTAAATATTATGGGTGATTTGAGAGAAAGCCTTCTTCGACAGCAGCTCCAGCGCGAGATTTCTCTTGCGAGAAAGCTTGAAGCAGAGGGGAGGCACAAGGAAGCTTCGGTTCATTACCTAAGGGCCGGAGCAATTTATCGCAGATTAGCTGTGAACTATCCTAAAGAAAAGGCAGAAGCCATGTTCTCAACCGCATCCCAGTACGAAAACCTTGCAAACCTGATGAAGCAAGCCCCGACCGTCGCTGAGGCAAGGGAGATATCAGAAGACCTTTACGAAAAGCTTATAGAGAGCTTGATAGTCACGAGCAAGCCCGATCTAAACTGGTCGGATATAGGCGGGCTGGATGAAGCGAAGAAGGTGATAAAGGAGGCCATAATCCTGCCGTTCATAAAATCCAAGCCGCCCTTTGTCAAAAGCCCGAGAACGATCCTGCTTTACGGTCCTCCGGGAACCGGTAAAACCCTGCTTGCCAAAGCTGCGTGCAGCTCCCTTCAGGCAACATTCTTTGAGGCAAGGGCGTCTTCCCTTCTTTCCAAGTACTTCGGTGAGTCCACCAAGCTGGTTTCCGCGCTTTTCCAGAAAGCGAGAAAGCTCCAGCCTTCCTTGATCTTTCTCGATGAAGTAGACTCCCTGGCGATTGCAAGAGGCATGGAGCTTTCGGAGGCAGGAAGGAGGGTCCTGAGCCAGCTCCTTCAGGAGATCGAGGGATTCAACACCCAGACCGATGAAAGGGTGATAATAATGGGTGCAACGAACAAGCCCTGGGACCTGGATGAAGCCATCATAAGCAGGTTCAGAAGGAAGATCTACGTCCCGCTTCCGGATTTTGTTGCAAGACTCGATATCCTGAGGATCCATCTGAATGGAGCGCAGCTGGAAAGGCAGGAGATGCTTCAGGAGCTGGCAAAAAGGACGGAAAACTGGTCGGGAAGGGACCTTGCAAGCCTCTGTCAGGAGGCCATAATGCATATGGTCAGGGAGCAGAACCCCGGCCTTCACGATCTGGCAGGGATCCAGCTAGAAAGGTACACGTTGAAAACAAGACCGCTCAACTGGCAGGATTTCGAATTCGCCTTCAGCCGGATCAGGCCGGCAACCAGCCCAAAGGAGCTGGAAAGGTACGAAGAGTGGAGAAGGGAGTTCGGTGGTTAGTCCCTGCCGAGGCTAAAGCAGCCAGCTCCAAATCTGTATGCGAGCGGGAAGAGAGCTTTCTGGAAAAGCACCAACCTTCCGGTAGTGCCGGAATGCTGGAGTGGGGCAAGAAGAAAGCCCCCGGGCTTGAGATAATCCAGCCATTTCTCAAGGGTTTCGGCTTTTTCCTTTGGATAGAGGAACGTGAAATAAACCGCATCGTAAGGAGCATTTTCCCTGATGAATTTCGATTCCGGGTCAAGGCAGTTTGCTTCCTCGATCTTCACCCTTTTCAGGATATCCTGATCTAGCTTTTCCAGATTCCCTTTTGCAAATTCGCAAAGCTCTGGGTCTATATCTGCCGAGTAAGCCTCGAATCCGAGGTTAGCTGTGATTGCCAGGTGATAGCCAGATCCTGTTCCTGCCTCAAAAACCCTTCCCTTCTCCAGCATCCTCAGGATGACGGAATAGGTGTGGATGAGATACGGCGCTGAGCATGTAGCCTTCCTACCTATCGGCAGGGCCTCGTTAAGATACGGCTCTGGTTTGACGAGCTCCCCTTCTCTCCTTAGCGCATCCATCTCCTCCAGCTTTTCCAGGGATATCCCGTAACTTTTCAGCTCCTCTTCTGTCAGGAAGGGGATAAAAAGGTCCCGATCCACCCTGTAGAAGCTCGAGAAAACAGGCTCGTCATCCAACCTTTTCACGATCTCGACATCCATCCCTCCAGCATCCGGCAGTTCCAGATAGTTTTTCCATTCTTCAGCGATCATTTGCATCATTCTCACCATTCTCTCGTTCGTTCTCTCTTCTTCAGGAAGCTCTAATATCTCCTGCCCTCCTTTAGACATTGTTCCCCAGATCGTTGAAATCAGTTCGGAAAAGCCTGTTTCCTCCAGAAGCTCTGTCCAGTCCATAAGGAAAATTTACAAAAAATTTTAAAAAGCCAACGCGTCGGAGGTCAGATAGTCGAAGAGCCACTCCCTGAATTTTTCGTCCCTTCTGGCTTTCCTCAGTATGTCCTTAGGGGTCAGGATCCTGAAGCCCTTCGAAATGCTTTTGGCGATGTGGGACGGTATCCCTTTTGCCAGGAGCTCCTCTTCCCTGTCTTTCAGGCTATCTTCAAGCTTTTCAGCTGCCTCCCTGAATCTCCTCTTTATCTCGGCTATCCAGTTCTCACCCTCAACCTCGATCCTTCCCAGGGGCCTGTACTTTTTCAGGAATTCCTGAGAGCGATCAAGGATGAAGATCGGCGGGCCGATGATTTTCCTGACAGCAGGGAGTTCCCAGGTTTCCAGCTCCAAAAGGATCCCAATGTCCTGATCGAACCATACCTGCCATCCAAGAACCTGGAATTCGTATTCCTTCAGGATATCAACAAGCCTTCTTGCAGCCCTTCTCAGCTGGGGGACCAGAACATCGGGCACGATGTCAGGTTTTTTAAAGCTGATAAACAGGAGCTGGCTTTTCCTCTCCAGAACCAGTCTCTTCAGCTTTTCCTGTCTGACCCTTGGCCTGGGCCTGAAGAAAAACCGCAAACTCGGCTTCTCGAGGAAGGCCTTTGCAAGCGAGACCGTCCTGATGAAATTCCGGCACGAGAGAACGGCTGCGACATTCCTTTTGGG
>QMZZ01000053.1 GCA_003663445.1 Candidatus Aenigmatarchaeota archaeon
CCTTAGCCTTTCTTTGGTCAGCCCTTGCCGTTGACACCAGCAAACCCTGGCATCCTTTGAGCCAGATTCAGATAGACCAGAACCTGAACTTGGGTGATTATAACTTAAGCGCGAATCAGATAAATGCAGATCAAATCTATGAGGGTGGTCAGACCTTAAGCCAGAAATATCTTTCAAAATCAGGCGGGACGATTTCTGGTAATCTTAATGTGGGAAATCTAACTGTAAATGGTTATACTGTCACAAAATATCTGAAAGTGACAGGCGATGGTGGAAATGAATATTATATGCATACTTGGGTTACTGATTGGCCAGAGACGGACTGGCTAAACCCAAATGATAATCACACATACATTTATGTTAAATTCAATCCGAATAAAAATTGGGGTGAAATAGGTACATGGAACTCCACAGATCCCAATGCAAAACCGCCTTTGACTATATTCGGAAATCCTGTAAGGATAAATGGAGGAAATGTATATTACGATTGTGAATGGAAAACTAAAACAGACTCAGATACAGATTGTGATGACGGTGAAACTCATACTTTAACTATAGAGTGTCCTAATGGTAAAATTCCAATAAGCGGTGGTTGGAGAACATCAGGTTGGTATGTAGAAATAAAAAGATCATCGCCAGATCTACAAAATCCTAATAAATGGATCTTTAAAATTTATCAAGCGAATAATGATCAGGGCAAATGTTCAGCGACGGTATATGCTTTGTGTTGTAAAACTTAATTTCTAATTTTCTATTTTCCCTGCAAGCTGTCCAAAATCAGCTTTTTGAACTCGAAGGGTGCAGGTGATTTTGGTCTTACAGCCTTCCTCAGCATGATGAGTCTTTTTTCAGGGCCTGGGACAGAACCTGAAAGGACAAGATAGTAGCCAGGGACAGGCGGATATCCCAGCCAGCCGCCCTTTGGCTGGACTCCGTCCTTTCCGATGAAAAGTATCTGCTTGTTGAACTCGGTCCTGGTCTGGAAACCAAGCTGACCTGCCATCGGGATGGCTCCTGGAAGGACTTTCCCTGGTTCCTCAGGACCCAAAACACCACCGTGTCTTCTCTTCCCCTGGTGCTTTCTCGGTCTTATCTTGACCCCAAACCGCTTGACAGGACCAGCCGTCCCTTCCCCCTTTGTGACGGCTATCACATCCACCAGCTCACCGGGTTGGAAAACTTCTTCAACGGTTATCTCCTTTCCGAGCTTTTCCTTGGCATAGGCCACCTTTTCCTCGAGCTTTCCTCCCAGCGGAAGCTCGAAGAGCTCTGGTTTCTTTTTCGATATCCCGGCATTCCTTGGTTGTGTTTGGACCAAAAGCCTTATCTCATCTGCCTTTTCCAGTAAGGAGAAATCAGGTTTCGGATTTTTTGGAATCCTGCATTTCCTTTTCAGGTCTTCAGGGATCTTTTCAGCCCAAACAATCCCGAGGTCCTTAAGACCTTCTGATGTTTCCTTATAAGCCTTGATCCCGACAACCAGCAGGGGCGGGATATCGAGGACTGTTACTGCCTTGACGATTTCCTGTCCCTGGGTTGGGGAGTGTTTTTTCAGGTCAAGCAGGATCGCTCGGGTCATTCCAGCCTTGTATCCGGCAAAACCCAGGGGTATGGCTTTTTCAAGCGGTTTCTGCCTGAGCCTTGGATAGATCCTCTTGGCCCTTTTTCTTGGCCAGAATGCCTTCGAACCTTTCCTGGGTCTGTTTCTCTTTGCCATTTACACCCTCCTCCCTCTCCTGCCTCCCTTTCTTCTGCATCCGTCGTGAGGGATAGGTGTGACGTCCTCTATCCTGCCTATCTTCAGGCCCATCCTTATCAGGGTAGCGATGGCTGGTTGGGCACCCTGACCGGGTATCCTTTTTTTGATCCCACCAGGAGCTCTTACTTTGATATGAACGCCTGTTATGCCTTTAGCCAGGGCTTCCTCCGCCACCTTTTTTGCTGCTTGAATCGCAGGATAGGGTGTTCCTTTATCCTTATCCCTGTCGGTTATCATCCCTCCTGAGCATCTTGCTATCGTCTCGGCTCCTGAAAGGTCGGTTATATGGATTATAGTGTTGTTTACAGAGGAGTAAATATGCGCGATCCCCCACCTTTCTTTTTTAGCCATGTTTCAACCTTGATGTTATTTTTTCCTCCTCTGAGATAGGGACCAGATAGGAGGGGATGTTCGTTCTCCTCCCATCAACATATATGTGCCCGTGAACTATAAACTGCCTGGCTTGTTTCGGAGTATTTGCGAGACCCTTCCTGAAGACCCTTGTCTGGAGCCTTCTCTCCAGGATGTCCTTGACTGTTAGAGCCAGGATGTCATCTAGACCCTGACCCGGTTTGAGCAGACCCAGCTTCACGAGCTTTTCCAGCAAAGCCTTTTCCTTTTCCTTATCCTTCACAGCGATAAGCTCTCTTGCCCTCTGTCTGAACCTTCTCAGGATCTCCTTGGCTTTCCAGAGCTCTTTCTTCCTTCTCAGACCGTATTCCTTCATCAGCTTTCTTTCTTCCTCTATGGCTTTCTTGTCCCACCTTCTCTTCGGTCTGCTGAAGGTCTTTCTTATCCTCCTCATTTCAACGGCACGAACTTGGATGAACGTGTTGCTCCGAATCCTGGAGCAGAGTGCTTGACAGGTTTGCGGGTCAGGGCAAATTCGCCGAGTCTGTGTCCCACCATTTCAGGCTTTATCTCGACCGGGACATATTCCTTTCCGTTATGCACCCCTATTTTAGCTCCTATCATTTCAGGGATTATGACCATGGAGCGGCATCTGGTTCGGTGGAAGCCCTGCGGGTTCTTCCTTATCTTTTCAAGGAGCTTTTGCTCGGCATGAGAAAAGCCTCTTTTCAGCCTTCTCCTCTCCCTTGCCGTCACTAAGGATGCAAATTCGTCTAAGGAAAGCTTTTTCAGCTCCTCCAAGCTTTTCCCTTTCCACTCGAATCTCGCCATCTTATCTCTTCCTCTTTCCTGTCCTCCTTGCAGCTATTGATCCTACTTTCGCTCCGGGTGGAGCGTTTCTCGAGACGGTTTTCGGTCTGCCCACACCCGATTTTCCACCAAAGGGGTGATCTACAGCGTTCATCTTGTTCGCTGATGTTCTCGGATAGAGCTTGCCCCGTCTTCTCATGGCTATAAGCTTTTTTCCTGCCTTGAGCCAGGGCTTTTCTTTCCTTCCATCCGCAGCCGGATTTCCGATCAGAGCCCTGCATTGAGGATGAAGGTATTTGTCCTTTCTTGAAGGAAGCTTGATGATGCAGAATTCCCTCTCTTTGGAGAAAAGGATCGCAGAGGAAGCCCTGCAGAGTTTGGGTCCTGAGTTAGGTCTGGTCTCTATCGCGAAAATCTTGCTTCCAACAGGTATTTCAGAAAGGGGTTTCAGATAGGTTGCTATCCTGTCGCCGACCTTTATCCCCTCAGGAGCAGGGAGCCAGCCGATCGAGCTGTCATCCCATCTTATCTTGGCAAGCGGGACGAGCTTGGCTGGGTGGTTCACCAAATCAAGAACCGTTCCGTCCATGTTTTTGAACTCGAGCTTGGGCTGAAAATGATATTCAGGAACCCTGAAGGTCGGGCTTCCCTTCCCCCTCCTTTGAGCAATTATCGGTTTTCCCATACTTACACCATTCCTAACTTTGTTGCTATTTCTGATGCCGAATGTTCTGGTGATAGCTTTATATAGGCCTTTTTCAGGCCTTTGGGTGTTATCTCTGTCCTGACCTGGATCACCTTTACCTGAAATGCTTTTTCAACGGCTTTTTTTATCTCCGATTTATTACATTCCCTTCTGACTATAAATACCAATTTGTTTTCCCTCTCTATCAAATTCACCGACTTCTCTGCCAGGTGCGGATATTTAAGCAGTTCCCAAATTTCAGCCATAGAGCTCACCTGCCTTTTTATCCAGGAATTCGCAAGCTGCCTGACTCAGGATGCAGAGCCTGCCAGGATGGCCTCCTGGAGCCAGCTGATTTGGCTTGAGTTTTTCAGCAAGGGCTATCTCAACCCCTAGGTTATCGAGCTTTCCTATTCCCTTATCTTCCTTGACGATTATCAGCGGACCCTTTCTTTTGATGACCCTTCTCCCCCTTCTCTTCCCCTTTCCTGCCCTCTCCTTTTTCTGCTTTACCCTTTCCAATTCGGCCTCAA
>QMZZ01000054.1 GCA_003663445.1 Candidatus Aenigmatarchaeota archaeon
CTACCAGAAAGTCGACCTTCAACCCGATGCTAGCTTGAGCTTCTGGTTGGAGGCGGATATGGCAGGGAAGGAAGCCGGAACCTATGAGATAGAGCTGAAAGCATGGAATGAAGGCACCCAGGCAAGCCGTAAAGTAAGGGTAAAGGTTGAGAAGTGCTGGGATGTTGATCTCGAGCTCCAGCCAAAATCTTTCTCGGTCTGTGCCTGTTCAAAGATTAATCTGATAGCAAGGGTAAAGAACACCGGAAAATACCAGGACAGCTACATTCTCGAATTCGCAGGAAAAACCGTTCCATTGGTCCTGAAGCCAAACCAGAGCCAAGTAATCAACCTGAGTTATTCGGTCTCATGTCAGGATTCTGGAAGAAGACAAATCCCGATAAGGGTATCTTCGTCAAAAGCTGAGGATTCGGAATATCTTCAGCTGGAAGTTCAGCCAAAAAACCGTTGCTGGGCTGTTCAGCTTCAGGCAGAAGAGCCTGCACAGGTAGAGCTTTATAAAGCCATCACCATACCTATCAGGATAGAAAATCTCGGAAGCCAACCAGACAGCTACCTAGTCGAGCTTGCAGGGCCCGAATGGCTTGAAATCCAGCCTAAAAATCTGAGCCTTGAACCAGGAAAGGAGGGAATGATATATGTTTATGCCTCACCAGGAGACGGGGTCGAGCCAGGGAGGTATTCAGCTCAGGTGAAAGTCCAGTCGAAGTATGTGACATCTTTCGCCTCCTTCGATGTTGAGGTCTTCAATCCGGGAGAGCTTCCCGAGCCTAAGGAATGGTCGATAACGGGGATGTTTTCAGCCATTTCTGTTCCTTTCTGGAAAGCCGTGATAGTCGGAATAATAACCCTCGGAATAATCGTAGTCCTTACCCTAAAGCTGGCATATTATTTCAGGCGATAAAATCAATTTTAAATTTTTGAATAATTTTTAAACAATGGACGTTCTTGAATGTATCAAAACGAGAAGATCCAGAAGAAAATTTCTGAATAAAGAAATTCCTGAAGAGCTAATCAGAGAATTGATAGACTGTGCAAGGCATGCGCCTTTTGGCGGTCCTCCTAAAAAGGAGCCACAATTATGGGAATTCGTCATCGTTAAAGATAAGGGAATTAAAGAAAAGTTAGCCTTGGATTATGAGGACAGGCAATTTGTAAAAGAAGCTCCTGTCGTCATCTGTGTTTGTGCAGATAAAAGAAGGGATCCAAACTATAAAGAGTGGGAGATAACGTGCAGTTTGGCTATCGAAAATCTTCTGCTTGCAGCCCATGCTTTAGGTTTGGGTGCTTGTTTTGTCACAACCTTCATTCATCACGAAGGCCATCAAAAAGATAGAAAAAACTTGATAGAGACGCTTGATCTGCCTGAATATATCGAATTGATAGCTTTAATAGCTATCGGCTTTCCTGATCCTTCAGAGAAAATAGAAGAAAAAGAGCTTAGGGATATCGATGAAATCCTTCATCTAAACAAATGGTAGCGAAACTTAAAAGAACAGGAATAGTCGAGCTCAGGCTTGCAGCAGGTCCGGTTCCGCATTACCGCGAGATCGTTAAGCTTTCTGGTCCTATTCTGGCTGTTCTAGTGCAGGAATTCGGAACGAAAGAAGTTATCAAGCGCTTTTCAGATCCCCTCTGGCTTAACTGTTTCGCATGTGCTGTTGGATTTGAATGGCAGTTTTCAGGCTTGACAACCGTTCCGCTGAAAGCTGCAAAGGAGGCTCTGGAAAAGGAGAACCTGGGATTGAAGATAGTGGGGGGTAAGGGGAGGGAGTCCAAAGCGGTTCAGCAGATTCCCAGGGTTGCTGATGAGCTTGGACTCAGGGAGAGGCAGGTGAAACAGCTGGAAGAAGCATCGAAGCTCACGTGCAAAGTAGATACGTGCGAGCTTCAGGATAACCAGCAGCTCTATTTTCATGTGATGCTTTTGGATGAAAAGGGAAACTTTACGACTATAAACCAGAAGCTTTCAGTTGAGCAGGGAACTGTTAGAAGGTTTCATTGGATACCGAATCCGAAACAATTCGTTGAGGAGCCCTATCAGGCTTTGGTAGGAAAAGAGCAGAAAGCCGTATTAAACCTGACTTCCAAGGAATCGAAGGAATGCAGAAAAACTATCCTTGATTTGGTAAGGGATGAACAGCCAGAAAAGCTCGAAAGGACCCTGATAACGCTTGACAGGAAAAGAGCGCAAACCACGCTTTTGAGATTTACTGGTTTCAGGCTGGTAAAGCTGCCCTATTGGCTAGAGATACCGAAAAAACTTAATCTCGAAGCCCTAAGGATAGCGAGAGAGCTCAGGCCTGAAAAGTTCAGGAATCTTCTGTTGATCAGGGGGATGGGTCCGGCAACCTTAAGGGGGCTTGCCTACATTTCTGACCTTATTTATGGCACGAAAAGCTCCTTTAGGGATCCGATAAGATATACTTTTGCTTTCGGAACAAAGGCGAACAGACCCTATCCTGTTCAGAAAAAAGCAATGAGGGAGGTAGCTGATATCCTAAAGCAGGCAGTAGAAGAGGCAAGATTGGGGAAACCTGAAAAACTGAAGGCGATCAGAAGGTTGAAAAGATTTTTGGGATAAAATTCTCCAAATTAATCATTCCAAAAATATTTCTATCCTTTCTTTTCCTGCGCCTATGTTCTTCCTTTTGAGTTTTATTCTACCTATCTCACCCGTGGACTTTGGATGAAGACCTCCACAAGGACATTTCCACTTTTCACATTCCCACCATCTCTTTTCAGGATCGTCTTTGTCAGGGTATGTTTTTATCTCTAGGTTCTGGCTTATCAGCTCATTGACCCGCTTTTCTATCTCTGGTAAAAGTTCTGAAACAGGTTGCGGATAGGAATAATCAAGCCTTGCCTTTTCCTCACCTATATGGGATCCTATCAGCTTTCGTATGCCGGTTTTTTCGGCGAAAATGAAGTAAACGAGATGAGCAGCAGAATGAAGTCTCATTATCTTTTTCCTTCTTTCTCCGTCTATCCTTATTTTTACCTCATCACCCTCGCGAAATTCGGGCTCCTTTTCCAGGAAATAGATAATGTCCTTACCTGAAACCCTTGCTTCTTCTACTCTAATACCTCCTATCTCTCCCTTATCAGATTCCTGTCCTCCTGAAAAAGCGAAAAATATCGTTTGGTCCAGCAAGACCTCTCTTCCCCTCACTCGCAAAACCCTTGCATCACACTCTGTCAGATAGGGATCTTTATAAAACAGCTTGAGCGTCATTCCTGATCCTCTCAAACTCTTTTATCTGCAGGTACGGATCCTTTCGGTTAAGCTCGAAAAAGATGTTTCTTCCTGCTTCCTTTTCTATTAGCTTCAAGCTTTCCCTTTCTATCTCCACGATGTCCCTTCCCTGAAGGATTCCGATATCCGGCAGGATCGGTTTTATAGGTTCTCTCCTACAATCGCAGTATTGGGTTATGTTTCTCAGGACATTCACAAAATAAACCTTTTTCATTTTCCTAAGAGCAGCAAAGGCTCCCAAGGCCAGAAGAGTGTCGAATGGAAGTATCCTTGGCTTGATAGCTCCAACAGGACATAAGAAAAAGCATATGGAGCATCCTAAGCATTTTTCCTCGTTCCAACCCTCTTGTCCTATCGCACCCATCGGACAAACCTGGCTGCAGGTACCGCAGGAAGTACAGTTCGAGAGAAAAACAGGCTTTCCTCCATTATGGATGAATTCCTTGCTCTTTTTTGTCAGGGCACCCATCCCGAGATTTTTTATCGCTCCACCAAATCCGGAACAAATATGACCCTTGACATGTGAAAGGACAAGAACCCCATCAGCTTCTATAAGTTCCTTGCAGACTTCAAATTCATATCGCTTCCCTTTCCAGGTAATATCCGAAAGCTCACCATTATCAGAAACCACAACATCACCCGCTTCAAAGAAACCGTTTCTCTTGGCAACCTCGAGATATCCCTCTATGGTGCTCCTCGGACTGTCATAATTAACCAAAGAATCGAAAAGGAAGGGTTCTATTCCGAATCCTTTAAAGCATTCTACGATCTTTTTAACGAATCCAGGTCTGATATAATTGGGGTTTTCCGCTTCTCCCATATGAAGCTTAATAGCTATCCTTTCTCCAGGAAGAAAAATCTCCCTGATTTTTTCTCTAA
>QMZZ01000055.1 GCA_003663445.1 Candidatus Aenigmatarchaeota archaeon
GTAAGAGACACCCTTTCCCAGAAACCTTTCCTCCCCGGGAATTTCGGCTTTCCTGTGTTTGGCTCCTGTAGCAAAAATCAGGGCTCTGGCAGGATATTCTGTCGAAGATGTCACAACCCTGAAGCCGTCTTCCTGCTTTTTCACGCCCAAGACCCTTTCCTCCCTGAACTCTACACCGAAGCTCAGGGCATGTTCCTTCATCTTCTTCACCAGCTCCATTCCCGATATGTTCGGAAGTCCTGGATAATCGTCAACCCTTGGAGCAAGGGTGGCTTGAGAAGGCAGGTCAGGGTCGGATAAGATCAGGGTTTTGAGACCCCTTCTTCCGGCAAAGATCCCGGCTGAAAGTCCTGCCGGACCTGCCCCGATAATGATGAGGTCGTGCATTTTAATTACCAGATCTCAAGCCTTATATTCATTATTTCCCCTGTCTCCTCCACCCTTCTCCATCCCTGGATCACCCTTACTTCAGCATCCTGAGGTGGTTGGGGACCCCAGGTGAATGTTTCTTCCTCCAAGGAAAAAACGAGCCTTAGGTTGGAGGGGGCAGGATGACCGAGAAAATCTTCGAGCTTTTTCAGGGATATCCTTTCCTCTGGCTGGGTTACTCCGGCTTCTGCCCGGGTCGCGTTCGTGATATTCAGGCTCGCATTACAGGTTCTTCCAGGGTTTTCTGTGAGGTAGATAGTGAAGTTCTTCTGGTCAGGCCCTGCCTTCCAGTAAAGCCTATCTCCCTGAAGCAGGCACGGAAGAGCGGAAGCGGAAGAGAAAACAGCCTGTGATTCCGGTTTGAAGGGCAGGACTGTATAAAGAACCCTTTCTCCTTCCCCATCATCCCTTGCAGGGATCGTCCAGCACCTGACCGAAAGGTTTTTCAGATAGCTTTCAAGAACCCCGGAATACTGGGGTTTCTCGAGAGGCAGCTGAGGAATTATCCAGGAAAAGGCTAGGGAAAATGAAACGAGGAATATCCCGAGGCCGATCATCCAGTCAAGGTGCATATTTATTTTTCCCTGGGTGTGCTAAAAAGCCAAAGGGACCAAAGTCCGAGAGCCAGGGCTATAAGACCGAACTGCCAGTAAAAGTTGTGGAGATTCAAGGCAACCTCTGAACCGAACCTGAGCCTTATATCGATCAGGTTGGCTATCCTCACAAGGTTTGAAAACCAGAGAAGAGGGGGGCAGCAAAGAAGGCCGAAAAGTTTGTAACCCGGTCTGACCTTTGGAACCGAAAGGATGAGGACGGAAAGGAAGATCAGGATTTCTAACGAAAGGCATTCTGGCTTAAGGATGAATGGCATGCCGTTAACTTTCAGGATTTCGGATTCCAGCCCGACTTTCCAGCCAAAAAGAGGGAGGAAATGGAGAAGGGAAAGGGCGAGAAGGGAAAGGGCAGGTCTGAGATCAAGGATGCCGAGAAGGGGATAAAGGATCAGAGAAAGTAGGAGAAATCTCGCCATGAACCCTGCAGTCAGTTTCAGCCTTTCAGGATCCAGCCTCATAGCTCTTAAGAGCTTCCTCTATATTCTGGTTCTTTAGGATAACTCTGACTTCGACCCATGCGAGTAGTTCGTCATAATCCTGCCTGCTGGTGTAATCCTTCAGCTTTTCCTCTATCTTTTTGATGAGCCCTCTTATCCTTTTCCATGCATAAAGGGCTGCTGAAAGGGAATCCTTCTGGTGTCTGTCCCAGGGTGGAAGCGGACCTTTAAAGAAGCTCTTCAGGAGCTTCTGCTTTTCGTGTCTCGTCAGGGAGTGTGGAGGATGAAAGAGCTTGGCCGAAAAGGAAGCGGCGAGCCTTTCCACTTTTTTAGGCGGTTTCTGCATGTCTGTGGCTATTATGATCGGCTTGCCCATCTCAGAAACTATCCTCGTAATTTCCTGAAGCTTGAACTCTTTCTTGGAAAGGCTTGCCAGAACCTCTCCGTTCAGGCCGAGAATCGTTACGCCTGTTGTCGTGCCCGGATCTATCCCCAGGATGATCGGTCTCAACCTCACCTTATCCTTTTCACCAAAGCTCTTTTCATCCTTTTCAGAAACCTCAGGGTCGCCCTTCTGTTCAGGTAAAAGGCTGCAAGGATCGCCCCTGTTATGAAGCCGAGGGAAAAGGTGACAGAAGACCAGTTGATTTGTTTTGCAGTAAGCTCATGGGAGAGATTGAGCGATGAGAAAAAGAGAACCAGGAAGAGCAGAATGGCTATCAGCTGGTTTCTCATTCTCCCATCCCCTTCCTTTCCTTTATCTGTTTTATCACCTTCGGTTCGAGCTCCTTGGGCAGGGGCTCGTAAACCACATCTATCAGGGAGTAGAATCCTGTTCCGCCTGTCGCCGATTTCAAAGCCGAGTTGAATCCGAAAAGCTCAGCAACAGGGACTTTTGCCTTTATGATGCTCACACCCCTTTCCTCTCTCATCTCGAGGATCTGGCCCCTTCTGTTCGAGATCTCCCGTGTTGCAGCTCCCACATGTTGGGTCGGGACGTCTATCCGGATTATTTGCTTGGGTTCGAGGATGTAGGGAGAAGCGGAAAGCATGGCTTCCCTTATCGCTCCCCTGACAGCCGGGATGACCTGAGCAGGACCTCTGTGGATCGCATCTTCGTGGAGCTTTGCGTCCACCAGTGAGACCTTCAGCCTTGAGCAGGGTTCTGCAGCAAGCGGCCCCTGATCCATTGCTTCCTTGAATGCTTGCTTCACCATTTCGATGACCTCCAGGATTGCATGAACACCGTGGGTCATGTCGAGGAAGATGCATTTGTTATAGATAAGCTTAACATTTTTTGCCTCATCCCTATCAAAACCCAATTGGACGAGCTTGTTCTGAAGCTCGACATCCTTTCTCTTTATCTCCTGCTCCAAAATCTCTCCCTTCACTATCGCCTGATAAACAGCCTCTTCCAGGGGCTGGACAACTATATAGAACTTGTTGTGCTTGTTCGGTGACTTCCCCTCCACCACCTGTGACTTGCTTTTCACGGACTCGTTATAGATGACGATCGGAGGTGATGCTATAATCTCTATACCAGCATCCCTTAAAGGTCTTTCGACCTTTGCGTCCAGATGGAGCTCTCCCAGGCCTGAGACAAGGTATTCCCCAGTTTCCTCATTTATCTTTACCTGAAGGGTCGGATCCTCTCTCGAAACCTTTCTCAGGAAGTCGATAAACTTTCCGAGTTGTGCTGGGTTCTTTGGTTCAAGGGCCTTCGTCACAACAGGCTCGAAAAGGTGCTTTATCTCCTCAAAACCCTGGATCGGCTGTTGGGGGGCGCAGAGGGTTTCTCCTGAAAATGCATCCTTAAGCCCGACGATGCCGACGATGTTTCCTGCAACAACCTCGTCCATCGGGATCCTGTGCTGACCCTTGTAAAGCGAGACCTGCTGGATTTTCTCGGTTTTGTGCCTCATCGTGAGCCAAACGTCCTGACCTCTGATGATCTTCCCTGAAAATATCCTGACTGTGGCAACATATCCGGCATGCGGATCAGGATATATCTTTGTCACGACCGCGGCTAGCCTGCCTGTTTGGTTGCAGGTTATCATGTCCTTTCCTATTTCTGATTCAGGGTCACCGGGCCATATTTTCGGTATCCTGTACTTCTGAGCTTCAAGAGGATTTGGAAGGTGCTTGATGACCATATCGAGAACGACCCTGTGGGCAGGTGCTACCTTTGAGAGCTCTTCCTCCTTACCCTGTTCGGTGTATTCTATTATCTGCTTGAAGCTCAAGCCGGATTTCTGCATTAACGGGATCGATATTGCCCATTTCTTGACAGCAGAACCGAAGGCGACAGAACCGTCTTCGACCTTTACCATCCACTTGTCTTTGAACCCCTCCTCTCCGTACTTCTGAATGAGGAGATTGACCTCTGTTATGATGTTCTTAAACCTTTCCTGCATCTCCTCTGGGGTGAGCTTAAGCTCTTTGATGAGCCTGTCAACCTTGTTTATGAAAAGCACCGGCTTTACCCTCTCTCTTAAGGCCTGCCTCAAAACGGTTTCTGTTTGGGGCATCACGCCCTCAACGGCATCAACCAGAACGATAACACCGTCCACAGCCCTCATAGCCCTCGTGACATCCCCACCGAAATCGACGTGACCGGGTGTATCGATGAGGTTTATAAGATA
>QMZZ01000056.1 GCA_003663445.1 Candidatus Aenigmatarchaeota archaeon
AACAACCCTCCTATAAATCCTTTGAAAATTTCTGGAAATTCCTCTTTTCCCATAAATTTTTTATCTGGGTTATCTTTTAAAACTTTAACTTTTTAAAATTCATCCCTCTCAAAAAATAAATATTTTGAAAAATGGGCTAAAATTTATGATCTTATATACGGTAGCTATCGAGATGATATAGAGTTTTATGAGAAAGAGGCAGAGAAGGCAAAAGGCAGGATTCTCGAGATTGCGTGCGGAACAGGAAGGGTTTACCTGGAGTTACTCAAAGAAGGTATAGACATAACGGGATCAATATTTCTGAAAATTGCTCAAAGTTCTCAAAAGAAAAGCAAAAGCACTTGGCTTGAAAACCAAAGGTCAAGAAAGCTATATGGGAATTTCAGGTTCGGGAGTTCGAGCTGTTGCTGAAGCTTGCCAGATTCAGGAAGAAAGTTTATGGTGATTTTGATTATCAGCCCTTTAAATCATAGAAGCAACAGGGTTCTGGATTATAGAGAAAATAAGTTAAGCTTTTGAAAGCCTTTCTGACCAAAAATCTGGCAGGGAAAAGCTGATAAGGCCCTCAAAGCTGTCGGAATATATGTAAGCGTATTTTTCCCTTTCTTGAACTTGCTTGAAAATCGGCTCTACCTTTTCGTACATTTCCCTTATAGCCTTCCTCTCGAACTTTGCCTGGAGCAGGGACGGCTCTTTCAGGATGACGACATCTGCAAGCCTCAGAACGTTCAGGTCTATCATCGCAGAGGATTGGGAGATGAGGATCAGGGAGAGGTCTTTATGCCTGGCGATCGCCATGAGTTTGGATAAAACCTTGTTGGGCTGTTTCATTGCATCTCGAGAAAAGAATGCCAGGGCTCCCTCGTCCACAAGGACAGCCGAATTTGCTGGCAGGTTTTCAAGGTTTTCTGCCTTTTTGATCCAACCAGGAAGCTTGGCTTTTTCGTATCCCAAAACCCAGCATTTCCTGCCCGATTCTTTAAGCAGTTGAAGCAGGGTCATGCCCAAAGCCGATTTTCCAGAGCCTCTCTTTCCGGTGATCAAAATTATAAGAGAGTTTTTCCTCAGGCTTTTGAGAAATTCGTCGAAGGAGCCCCTTCCCGGTCTTTCCAGCTGGAAAGGCCGAAATGGCTTTTTCTCCTTTTTGCGAAAGAAACCGAAAAGCTTCATTTCAGCTTCCTCCAGTACTTCAGGTTGATTATACAGCCTGGATCAGGACCCTGAAGGTCTCCGAAGTAACCGTAAGCCCTTGCCCTGCAACCTCCGCAGATGTTCCTGTATTTGCAAGAGCCGCATCCTTTAAAGCTTTCCCTGTCCCTCAGCTTTTTCAAGATCGGCGATTTTTTCCAGACATCCTTAAGCCTTTCCTGCCTTATGTTCCCTATCTTGATCGGGATGAAAACACAGGGATAGATGTCTCCATTGGGCTCTAAAGCGGTATAAAGCCTTCCTGCTCCGCACCCGCCTATAAACTCCGTTAGAGCCTTGGTCCTCCCCCGAAGAGCCTGAAGAGCGGCTTTATTGGTGAAATGAGTGGCAACAGCAGGACCCTCAGCGAACTCCATGGCTATCCTGGAATATTGAGGAGCTGTTGAGAAAATGTCCATCGGGCAGGCAGGGTCAAGAAGCTTTTGATAGAGAAGTTTTAGAAGCTTCTCCCTTTGCTGAGGTGAGATGTCCTGCTTTGCGATATCCTTTCCCCTTCGGGTTGGGACGAAATTGAAGAATATCATGCGATTGGGCTTGAGCTCCTTTCCGACCCAGTCGATGAAGGCAGGAAGCTCTCGGTAATTCCATTTCGTGACCGTGACTGCTACACAGGTATCTATCCCGGCTCGAACGCAATTCCTGATCCCCTCGCAAGTCCTCTTCCATACTCCGGGTATGCCCCTGAACTCATCATGCGTCTTCTCGAAGCCGTCCAGGGAAATCTCGGCATAATCCACGACCCTTTTCAGCCTTCTTGCCACTTTTGGCGTTATAAGCGTCCCATTAGTTGCTATGGAAACGTAAAATCCCTTCCTTTTAGCATATTCTGCTATTTCAAAAAAATCTGGTCTGAGCAGAGGTTCGCCTCCGGAAAAAGCCAGGGCTACAACCCCTGTTTCGGCAAGCTCGTCGATAACCCGTTTGGCCTCCCGGGTTGTCAGCTCGTCCTTAAGGGCTTCTGGTCCGGAGTCCTGATAGCAGTGTTTGCACTTCAGGTTGCACCTCTTCGTGAAATCCCAGACTATCAGGAAAGGTGCTGCAGTTGTTTGCGGCCTGCTCACACCGAACTCGGCTATACCTTCCAGGACGTTCACCAAGGCTCTTCTGAAATATGTTCCTCTCAATGCCTTTTTCAGATCACGTTTTTCTACTTGAAAGATTTCCAAAGCCCTGTTCAAGATAGCTGAAACGAGTTTGTAAGCCAGCTCGTCCCAGAAATCGAGCTTTACCCTCATTCCGGCATATTTCTTCAAGCAGAGCTCGAGCCTGCTTTTTCCGGCCTTCCTCCGTGTCAGAAACTTCAAGAAAACCCGGCTGGGTTTGCTTCCAAGCCAGCTCTCGACAAGCCTGGCGACACTTTCCGGATCATCAGCCCTCAGATTCATGTTAGAAAATTGAATTTTCTAAAAAATAAAAATATATGTTCGATATTAATGACCTATCTTCTTATCACCGTTCAGGTCAGGGAAGAGCAACCTCTTTCCGACAGGAAGCCTTCTGTCCTCGGTATACTTACTTCCACAGGAAATTCCGTTGATTTCGCTGACGAAATCCCGGCAGATGGGAACATACTCATACCTGAATCCTGCTGATTCGATCTCTTCCCTGCAGATCTTCGTTATATTTTCTCCTTTTTCCAGCCTTCTTTCAACCAAGGGTGCATTTTCCACCCTTTCCACCATCTCCTTTCCCCTTTTCCAGGACCCATAACCCAAAAGGGCCGAAACCGCAAAAACCATGGCCGCGGTATAGACCATTAGATACTTACCTAATCCTCCATCCGGCTCTATCTGTTCCTGATTCTTCAGATAGCCCTTTTCTGCAAAATCTTCCATAATTTATAAAGGGAGGAAAGCTTTAAAAAGCTTTTTATTCACTATTAAAAAATGGTTAAAAATAAAAAATTTGATGATCTCCTTGAAAAAGCAAAGGAAGCTGAGCCAAAAGAAGCTTTTGAGCTTTTGGATAGATACTTGAAAAAAGGCGGAAATCCGCTTAAAGCCAAGGAGGTTTTCTTCAGCAAGCTTTTGATCCTGGGACCTGAAGAGCTGGAAAAACTGAACTTCGATTATACAAAACTGGGGATGGAAACCAAAGATGTTATTTCTGTTTATTTTGGAGAGAAGGCACGAAGATTGGCATCAGAGATAAACAGGATATGTTCACAGATAGATAGGGATTCGGCTGCAGAGTTTTTCCTCGGGTTTTTGAAGCTGGAAAAGTACGGAGCGAAGCTTTCGGAAGAGGCAGGAAAATATGGATTAGAGGGAGTATTTCGAATACATCCCGAAACCTACAGGATGCTTGCCGAAAGAGCCCTGGAAGAGTACGGGAAGTTTTCTTTGCTTGATCCAGAAGATCTTTCCCTGAATCCTGTATACAGGAGGATGAGGGTCTGGCAGGATATAGCTTTCATGCTCTCCTTTGGCTTAAATCCGATCAAAAGGAAAAAACTGAAAAAAATAAACCAAGAAATCAGAGAAAAGCTAAAAGAGGTAGAGGAAAGGCAGGACGAGCTTTACAGCCGTTGTGAAAGAAGGATAAGGAAGCTTGGGGTGAGACAGGCTGAATATGACATGCTCAGGAGCCCTAAAACTGAAAAGGAATTCAGGAAAGCTTTTTATCTGATGCAGGAATGTTGGAAGGAATTCATGACCTATAGCTTAGAAAGGTCGGTCTATCTGGAAGAAGATGAAAGATCGCTGGAAAGAGCAAGAGAAGAGCTCGAATCGAGAAGAAAAAAGCACTACATCGACAAGGTTAAATCTTTTTAGCCGGAATCCGGCCATAAACAGGTAGGGTTTCTCCATTCTCAAGCATCAACCAGCAATACGATTCCTGCATTTTCCCGAGTTCAGGATAGGCCTGAGGTTCGAAAACAGACAAAACCTTTGCCCTTGTCC
>QMZZ01000057.1 GCA_003663445.1 Candidatus Aenigmatarchaeota archaeon
GCAGGTCTTGAGGAAGGCAACTATGATGCGAGAGTGAAGGTATATTTTGAAAACCGCACCAAGGAAAGATTTTTCGAAAACAGGTTAGAAATCGTAAAATACAAACCACCTGAAATATCCCTATCCATTCTTGCCATCGTCTTGCTGATAGCCCTGGTATTCATCTTCATCCTTGCCTTCCTCTTCGGAAAGCCCAGGAAAAGGAAAAAGCATGTCAAGAAGAAAAAAAGGAAAAGGAAAGCTTAGAAAGTGGCACTACCTGGCGATTTTGGTAGTGGTAGTTCTGCTTTCATCTTGGTTTACCTATTCTTGGTGCTCTCCTGAGATAAAGAGGGTAAAGGTTTACTTAACTGTCGGAGAATATATGGGAATAAATGTTAACGCATCGGCTCTTTGGTACGGGACGATACCGAGAGGGGGGATCGCAAAAAGAGACCTGATAATCACGAATGGCGATTCCTGGCCGAGAAGGGTGTGGATAAGGGCTGAAGGTGAGATAGCAGAATGGCTTTCTGTTACCGATAACGGCTTCCTGCTCCAGCCGGATGAAGGGAAAAAAGTGGGGGTTGTGGTAAAGGTCCCGATGGATGCTGAACTGAGAAACTATACTGCTGAAATAGAGGTTATCCTGATAAGGTCTCCTTTCTGAAAAAGATTTATATACCACCATGAGATAATAAATATATAGGGATTTTTAGGGATCCCGGCAGGTAAAACCGATAGCTTGAGCAAAAATTTAAGGGGGTTGGGACATAATATAATATGGAGAGAACAGCCGAAGAACTAGCAAGAGAACAGAGGGAGATTTCGATATCTGAATTTTTCGAGAAAAATAGGCATCTGCTGGGTTATGATAACAAAATCAAGGCTCTTCTGATGATAGTAAAGGAGGCTGTTGACAACTCCCTGGATGCCTGCGAGGAGGCAAGGATCCTTCCGGAGATTTATGTAAAGCTTGAGGAGGTGTCCCCTGACGTTTATAGGATTCAGATAAGGGACAATGGTCCTGGTATCGTGAAAAAACATATACCGAGGATTTTCGGTACGCTCTTATACGGCTCTAAGTTCCACCGCTTAAGGCAGTCAAGGGGTGCTCAGGGTCTTGGGATATCCTGTGCTGTCCTCTATTCTCAGCTCACGACAGGAGAGCCTGTAGAGATCCTGAGCTCCACTGGGGACGGAACAACCCATAGGTATAAGCTCAAGATAGACATAAAAAGAAATCAGCCCCAGATACTTGAAGAAGAGAGTCTGGACTTGGGGCAATGGCACGGGGTTCAGATAACCTTTCTCGCAGAGGGAAAATACAAGGAGCATAAGCAATCCGTTCTCGAATACTTAAAGGAAACGGCAATAGCTAATCCCTATGCCCACATAATTTTCGATTCTCCGACAGGAAGGGTGGAATTCCCGCGCGGTTCTGAAGAGCTACCAAGGGAGCCGAAAGCGATAAAACCGCATCTTCACGGAGTCGAGCTTGGGGTGCTTGAAAGGATGCTGATGACGACCAAGGCGAGAACCCTTCTGTCCTTCTTCACGACCGAGTTCAGCCGGGTGGGAGCGACCACGGCAAAACAAATATGCGAAAAAGCCGGTGTCGATCCGAGGATATCTCCGAAAAGAGTTGAAGACGAGCAGGTAAAGAAGCTTATGGCTGTGATAAAAGAGACGAAGCTCATAGCACCACCGACAGACGTTTTATCCCCGCTCGGAGCCCAGCTTATTGAGGAAGGTCTCAGAAAGGAACTTTCACCCGAATTCGTCGTTGCTGTCACGAGACCTCCAGCAGTTTATCGAGGGTTCCCTTTCCAGGTAGAGGTCGGGCTTGCATACGGCGGAGAGATCCAGGAAACCAGGCTGTACAGGTTTGCCAATCGCGTTCCCCTGCTTTATAAACAGGGAGATTGCGCTATCACCAAGGCCGTTGAGACCCTTGACTGGAGGAGATATGGTATCCTGGGTGATATGCAGCTCGGAAAGCCAGGAGTTCCTCTTGCGATCTTTGCACACATCTGCTCTGTTTGGGTTCCATTCACTTCAGAATCCAAGGAAGCTGTTGCTTCCTATCCTGTTATCCTGAAAGAGCTTAAGCTCGCTCTTCAGGAAGCAGCAAGGAAGCTTTCCATCTGGCTTTCCGGCAAAAGAAGAGCTGAGTATCAGGCACAAAGGCTAAAAACCTTTGAAAAGTACGCAGAGGAAACGGCTAAGGCAATAGCAGAGCTTGTTGGGGAACCAGAAGAAAGGGTAAAAGAACTCCTGGTAAATATAATAAGGAGGGGTAAAAATGGAGGAGAAACCGAGAGAGAAGCTGAAGCAGCTGGGGCTTCAGGTGCTTAAGCAGCTCGAGGAAAGGAAGAATCCGGACCTCGTCTTGCCAATCAGGACTCTCTCGAATATATATTTCGATGAAAAGAGTAGGTTGATAAGGTTGGGAGACAAGATAGCTCACAGGACCTATCTGAATGTTGCCCATACCCGGAAGTTCATGCAGACCCTTATGGTCGCTGCGGAGTGCAAAAAGATAATAGAACAGGGTGTTACGACATCCATCAGAGATCTTTACTATGCTCTGAAGAGGACGATTCCGGGAACCCAGGAAAATACCTTTGAGGAGCAGAACGAATCGGACCCGATTATAGAGGACCTTGAAGCAGCGCTGAATGTTCTCAGAGAATCCCTGCACCTTCAGGCTGATAGAAAGGGATATGTTGCAGGACCCCTTGTGGTAAAGGATGCAGGTGATATAATAGACTGCTCGAAAATGGGATCTGCCGGATGGGCAATTCCCTCCAACGTAGAACCAGAGGTTATCCAGTTCATAGAAAATAAGGCAGAATTCGTGCTTGTGATAGAGAAAGATGCCGTTTGGCAGAGGTTGAATGAAGATAAATTCTGGAAAAAGCACAACTGCATAATCCTGACAGGGAAGGGTCAGCCCGCAAGAGGTGCCAGAAGGCTTATCAACCGACTTCATAACGAGCTAAAGCTGCCTATTTACGTCCTGACAGATGCTGATCCCTGGGGTTACTATATCTATTCTGTCATAAAGCAGGGATCTATCAACCTGAGCTTCCTTTCCGACAGGCTGGGGACGCCTGATGCCAGATTTATAGGACTCACAACCCAGGATGTGGAAGAATTCGGTATAGCGAAAAACGTTACGATTAAACTCGATCAGGGAGATATAAAAAGAGCACAGGAGATGCTGAACTATGTTTGGTTCAAGCCGAAGGAATGGCAGGAAGAGCTAAAGCACATGTTGAAGGTCGGATATAAGCTCGAGCTCGAGGCTCTCTCTTCCAAAGGGATAAAATTCATTTCGGAAAAGTACTTGCCCCAGAAAATTAAAGAGCAGCGGTTTCTGCCTTAATTTTAAAAAGAGATAAAATAATTTAATGGCTTACACGCTTGTTATAGCAGAGAAACCGAACGCAGCTAAAAGGATAGCCGAAGCGATCGGAAAGGCAAAAGAGATAAGAAAGGGGAAGGTCAGGTATTGGGAAGTGAGCTGGAAAGGAAAGCAGGTTCTGGTGGTTCCGGCAGTCGGTCATCTTTTCATTCTTTCAGAACCAGGCGGAAGATGGGTCTATCCCGTATTCAAGGTCGAGTGGAAGCCGGTTTTCGAAATAGAAAAGGAAGCCGGATGGACAAGGCCCTATTTCAAGCTCATTCAAGAACTTGCAAAGGGTGCTGAAGAATTCATTGCGGCTACGGATTTCGATTTAGAGGGTTCGGTCATTGCTTACAATATCCTAAGATTTATCTGTGGAACAGAGAAGGCAAAAAGGATGAAATTTTCGACCCTAACCTCACAGGAGCTCAGGGAAGCCTTTGAAAGACCTTTGCCCGAACTTGACTGGCCACAGGTTTTTGCAGGACTGACACGGCACGAGCTCGATTTTTACTGGGGAATAAATCTTTCCAGGGCTCTCACACTGGCTTTGAAATCAGCAGGAGGTTGGAAAACACTCTCGATAGGTCGCGTTCAGGGACCGACCCTTTACCTGCTATTCAAAAGGCAGGCTGAGATAGAAAGCTTCGAGCCCAAGCCATACTGGCAGATCC
>QMZZ01000058.1 GCA_003663445.1 Candidatus Aenigmatarchaeota archaeon
AAATGGCCGAAGAAATAGTTAAAATGAATTATATACTTCGTGGATATGAAGTAATAAGAACAGGTAAAGGTCATGATTTTAGAGTAAGAAAGAGAGATCTCTTTACAGGAAAAGTAAAAGAAAGTAAACTCATAGAAGTAAAATCAGGTAAAGCAAAATTATCTAAACTTCAGGAAAAAATAAAAAGAAAAAAGAAAAATTATAAGGTGGAACGAGTCCAACCTTTATTTTATTGAGAAAATTTATCGGAGCCTTATCGCGTCGAGGTTTCTGGGAGCAAGGGTCTCTACCCTGAAGATTCTGTGGATGTCCCTTGCAAGAGCTAGACATTTCTTCGCCTCTCCGTGACAGACGATCACCCGCTCTGGTTTTGAGGAAAGGTGGCGGATGTAGCTGAGGATCTGGTTCCTCCCAGAGTGGCCTGTTAAACCGACGACGGTTTCTACCCTGAGTTTGAGCTCTAGAGTCTTGGTCCTTCCGTCCTCTGTCCTTATCGGTATCTCCCTCCAGCCCTTCTGGATCCTCCTTCCAAGGGTACCCTCTCCCTGATAACCGACGAAGATCAGACAGTTTCTCGGATCAGGGGCAACGGCTTTCAGATATTCGATCGCAGGCCCTCCTATCAGCATGCCTGAAGTAGCAAGGATGACAGCCGGCTCTGATGAGTCGATTATCTCAGGCCTTTCCTTTGGAGCAACCGGCTTGAATATCTCTGCAAGGAAGGGGTTCTTCTCCTGGTGGAAGATCTTTGACTGGAGGTATCGGGAGAGGTGCTCGGGATAGGCTGTGTGGATCGCTGTGGCGTCCCAAACCATCCCGTCGAGATAGACAGGGTACTTGCACCTTTCGGCAAGGATCGCCATTATCTCCTGGGCTCTTCCGACAGCGAAAACAGGGATGAGAACCTTCCCCCCTTTTTCAGCCGTCTCGTTTATCAGCCTGACGAGCATCTCCTCAGCTTCCTTCCTTTTCGGCAGAACATCCTCAGGCCCTCCATAGGTTGATTCGATTATAAGGGTCTCGATCCTGGGGAACTGGGTTTTTGCTGGCTCGAAAAGGCGTGTGGGCCCGAACTTGAAGTCAGAGGTGTAAAGGATGTTGTGAAGGCCGTCGCCGATGTGGAGATGGGCAAGGGCAGAGCCGAGCAGATGGCCAGAGGGCTGGATCGTGAGGCGGATATCAGGGGTTATGTCTGTGACCTCGCCGTACTCAAGCGTTATCGAGTGCTTTACGGCCTTTTCTATCGCCTTCTTCGAATACCAGACCTTTTTCCCCTCCTTTTGGCAGACATCTATATAATCAAAGCACAGGAGAACGAGAAGGTCACGGGTCGGGGCAGAGCAGTAAAGGGGACCCTTATATCCCTTTTCATAAAGATAAGGGACGAACCCGAGGTGGTCGATATGGGCATGGGAGATGAAAACAGCGTCCAGCCTGTCGAGATCGAACTCAGGAGCGTCAAGGTAAGGTATGCCGTTCGGCGATCCGACATCCACACCGCAGTCGAGCATGACAGAGGAATGTGGTGTCTGGACCAGTAAGCACGATCTTCCGACCTGCCTGAACCCGCCGAGGGCTGAAAGCCTTACCCATTCCTGCCTTCTTTCTTCCTCGGTCAGGACCTTTGAGTTTATCCTCTGTCCGACAGCGTTCAGGAACTTCTTCCTGTAATCTATCTCGGTGTGGAGGAGGTTCCTGACAGCCCTCACTATCTTGGAATCGATCGCAGGGGCCCTTTCTATCTTAGGGAGCCAAAAAAGCTCGTTTTTCAGCTTCCTGTAGGTCTCCCCTCCCTTTCCGATAACCAGGCCAGGTTTCTGGCATTCTATCACGACCTTCCCGAGCTCTGGCTCAAAGTATATCGCCTTTATCCCTGCTTCTTCTGGGACGGTTTTCAGGATGAACTCCCTTGCCTTTTCAGGCTCAAGGGTGATGCTGAGGTCAGGCCTGATCTCGATCCTCTTCTTGAGCTGGGAGACTATCGATTTCACTATATCCTCTGACTCCCTGAAGAATTGCTTGGATTTCGTATACAGGACTATCAGGGATGCCTCGAACTTCACCTCTGTGATAGAGGCATCTTTAGGTAACTTTTTCTCAAGCTCCTTAAGAATCGACATGTTTTTACTTTCTCAGCTTTTCTATCTCTTTTGGATCGAGCTCACGGTATCCCTTTTTGTCGATAACCACGACATCGATCCCTGAACCGCCTGAAGCTATATCTCGCTTGGTTGCGGCATCTATCGCCTTCACCACAAGCCTTTTAGCCTCCTCAAGGCTCAGGTCAGGCCTGTACCTGTCCTCTAGAACACCCAGGGCGATCGGGGAGCCAGAACCGGTTGAAAAGTAGTCGGTTTCCTCCTGGAGGGCACCGGACGGATCGAAGGAATAAAGCCTGGGTTTGGTGTCATAACCTCCAACCAGGAGCTGGACCAGATAGGGGAAGAACCTTCTTGAGTAGAGGATGTTCGCGAGCAGGACAGCAGCAGCCCTGACGGTTGGTGGTTTTTCTTCCTTTAGCCTGTAGAGCTTGAGTTCTGCCTGCATGTACCTTGCAAGGGCTTGGGCATCTCCCTCTAACCCGGCGATCGTCATCCCCATCCTCTCATCGATCTGGAGGATCTTTTTCGTCCTTTTCGAGGCGACCAAATAACCCATCGTTGCCTTTTTTTCAGCCCCAAGGATAACGGCTTCCGAGGTCAGAAGCCCTACTGTGGTTGTACCTGTCTTCTTCAGAACCCCCTCCTGGCTTTTCATCTCCATTTTGACCTCTAAAAGGAGTTATAATTTCTTTTAGTTTAAAGGTTTATAAATATGTATGCAGAGGATAAGGTCGCCCATAATCTCTGTTTTGGGGCATGTGGATCATGGAAAGACGACCCTCTTGGATAAGATAAGGGGGACTGCTGTTGCGAAATCAGAACCTGGTCTGATAACTCAGTACATCTCGGCATCCTGGGTTCCGCTTCAGGTGATTCAGGGGGTGGCAGGAGAGCTTCTTAAAAAGCTTGGGATAGAGCTGACGATCCCGGGCCTTCTCTGGATAGACCTTCCAGGGCATGCAGCTTTCACGACCCTGAGGAAAAGGGGAGGGGCGATAGCGGATCTGGCTGTTCTGGTTGTGGACATCCTGGAGGGTTTCAAGCCCCAGACAGACGAGAGCTTGATGTTTCTGAAGCAGTTCAAGACCCCTTTCATCCTGGCTTTGACGAAGATAGACAGGGTCCCTGGATGGATCCCGAATCCCGAGAAGCCGTTTTTGGAGACTTTCGAACAGCAGTCGGAAAGGACCAGGGAAGAACTGGAGAAAAGACTTTACCAGATAGCAGGCCAGCTTTCGAGCAGGGGTTTTGAATCCGATAGGTATGACAGGGTTGTCGATTTCAGGAAGCAGGTGGCGATAGTGCCTGTTTCTGGCGTGACGGGTGAGGGGATTCCTGACCTGCTCATGGTCCTTGCCGGGATTGCCCAGAAGTTCCTGCTTGAAAGGCTTGAGCTGAAGCTCGGGGAGGGAAAGGGAGCTGTCCTGGAGGTAAAGCCCTTCAGGGGGCTTGGCCTTACCCTGGATGTTATCCTTTATGACGGCGAGATAAGGGTTGGTGACTGGCTCGTCGTTGGAGGGAGAGAGCCTGTCAAGAGCAGGGTGAGGGCGATCTTGCTCCCGAAACCACTGAGGGAGCTGAGAGCAGAGACGGCTTTCCAGAGGGTCCAGGAAGTTCAGGCAGCAGCCGGTTTAAAGCTCGCTGCCCCTGATATCGAAAAGGTTGTCCCGGGATCTCCCTTAAGGACGGTCAGGAAGCAGGAGGAGGTGGAAAGGGCGATAAAGGAGGTACAGGCAGAGGTCGAGGAGGTCGAGATAGAGACGCAGAAAGAGGGGATGATCCTGAAGGCAGATACTCTCGGGTCTCTCGAGGCCCTGATAAAGTGCATAAAGGAGCTCGGTCTGCCCATCAGGAAGGCTGAGGTTGGAAACCTGACGAAATCCGATCTGCTGGAGCTCAAACCGCTTCCTGAAAGGATATGTTTTTGCTTTGGACTCAAGGTTCCTGAAGAGCTTGAAA
>QMZZ01000059.1 GCA_003663445.1 Candidatus Aenigmatarchaeota archaeon
GGATCACGGAACGGTTGAAGGATCTCTAAAGGCGATGCAACTTTCAAGGAGAATAAAGGTCATCCCTGGACAAGAGATAAAGACCAAACAGGGCGAAATCCTTGTTTACGGTCTCGAATGGGACCTTCCAGAAGGCCATGACCTGAGAAAAACCTGTCAAAAGGTGAAAAGATCAGGAGGGTATATAGTTATTCCGCATCCTCTCGATCCGACCAGGTTTTCAGTCAGGAAATCCCTTTCCCAGGTTCTAGACCTAATAGACGGGATCGAAATCCATAATTCGAGAACCCCTGCACCTTTCAATCACTATGCCCGGAAGATTTCTGCCAGATTCGGGATCCCTGGTTTTGCCGGATCTGATGCACATATGCTTTCTGAGATAGGAAAAGCGGTTTCAGACGCAGAGGGAAACCCTCCATTCGGAAAGCAGGTAAGGATAATAAAAAAGCAGTACAGCCTCCTTCCCAGGATAGGAGGGTTTATTTATAAGCTGTTCCATATCTAAATTATGAAAAAAGCGGTAGACATTGCCAAAGCCATTCTTGTCCTGATCATCGGAGGGATCTCATGCTATTACTTTTATCTCTTTCTCGGCCCTTTCGGTCTTCTCTGCTTCTTTTCAGGCATATCGCTCCTGCTTCTGGGCTTAGGGAACTACTGGGAATTGACCCTCAAGAGACCGGCTCTTTCTGGAAAGCCTCTGGTTTCCATCATAATCCCTGCTTACAGGTCAGAGACCTATATAGCTGATACCATAAAATCTGCAAAGAGGATAAGATGGCCAGAAAAGGAAATCCTGGTCGTGAACGATTCTCAGGACAGGACCCCGAAAATATGCGAAGAGCTTGGTGTGAGGTGCATCCAGAACAGGGAAAGACTTGGAAAGGCGAAAGCCCTAAACCTGGCAGCTAAACACGCGAAAGGAGATATTTTGCTTTTTGTCGATTCGGACACTGTCCTTGAACCGGATTGTCTTGAAAAAACAGTTCCGTGGTTCTCAAAACCCGATGTAGGGGCAGTTGCGCTTAAATTTGTGGTGAAAAACAAAAACCATTCCATCCTGACGAGGCTTTCGGCACTCGAGGCGAACCTCCATAACAACCTTTTTAAGGCTGAAATGCTTTTTGGCAGCCTTATCTCTTTTAGGGGATGTGGGGTTGCCATAAGGAAATCCGCTTTCGATTCTGTGGGCGGCTGGCCAGAACACCTGCTCGAAGACGCTGCGATGGGAGCTGAGTTAAGAAAGGCAGGATACAGGATCATTTATGAGCCAGAAGCCATAGCCAGGACAGCTGAACCAGAGAACCTTAAGCTTTTTATCAGGCAAAGGATAAGGTGGGGAAAGGGAGCGTTTTTGGCCTTTCTCAGGTCTGTAGGGTTTTATCTCAAATCACCACAGTTCGCACTTCAGTTCCTGCCCTTGATCTTTTCATTTTTCACCCTGACAGGACTTTTCCTTTGGCAGATCTTTTGGTTAGCACCCATCCTTTTCCTCTGGTTTACGACACTCTCGATAAAAGAAGTTCTTCTGTTATTCTCATTTTTCCTTCTGCCGCACATCTACAATTTCATCTTTTCGCTTTTCCCAGCCCTTACCTCGCACACAGCCATCCTTAGCCTTTCCGAAGGAAAGAAGGAAGTCCTTTTCTTGCTCCCATACCTCTTTATCTTCCTCCCCTTCACGAATTTCATCTATCTAAAGGGGATCCTTCAGGGAATAAGGGACAGGAAGAAAGAGGGGATAGATTTTTCTGTCTGGTAAATTTAAGCCCCTGCCAAAAATAATCTTTATGGGATACGAGCTGACGGCTGAAGGAAAAAAATATGCAAAGATAGGGCTCCCTGAGGTAAGGCTCCTGAAGCTCAAGTCACCTATCGATATCCGGGAAGCGAGGCGGGTTGTTCCGGAGCTGAATATAGCGATTTTCTGGGCAAGGAAACAAGGATGGATAGAAATACGGAACGGAAAGATCTATATCCTCAAAAGGCCTGAGGTCCCTGAACAGAGCGGGCTTGAAAGGATCGCAAGAGGGGAGAAGGTAGATGAAGATCTTACGAAAAGGCTTCTGGCAAGGGGGTTGATTAAGGAAGTCCGGAAAGTTGGGAAGATAAAGGAGCTGACACGCGAGATAATAAAAAAGAACCTTTGGAAGGGCTCGACCTTCACCAGCTATAACATCCAGATAATAGGGAAGAGAGAATATCCTGGAAGGGTACACATACTCACCTATTGGATAAGAAAGATAAGGGAAATATTTTTCGATCTCGGCTTTCAGGAAGCCGAAGGGCCGCTGGTGGAATCGGCTTTTTGGAATTTCGATGCACTTTTCGTCCCCCAGGACCACCCTGCCAGGGAGCTAGCTGCAACCTTCTATATGAAAAGACCAAAAAGGGCAAGGATACCGAAAGGGCTTGCTGAGGAGGTCGGAAGGACCCATGAGGATGGCGGAGTAACCGGGTCGAGGGGATGGCAGTATAGGTGGGACAGGAAAAAAGCTGAGCAGACGGTTCTGAGGACACACACGACCTCTGTTTCAGCCAGGATGCTCAGCCAGCTAAAGCCGCCTGCAAAGATATTCGCCATAGGCAAAGTTTTCAGGAACGAAACGATAGATTATAAGCACCTTCCCGAATTCATCCAGATAGAGGGCATAGTTGTCGACGAATCCGTTAGCTTTAGGGACCTTCTGGGCTACCTGAAGGAGTTCTATACAAGGCTCGGCTTCAGGAAGATAAGGTTCAGGCCTGCATATTTCCCCTATACAGAGCTCTCTGTCGAACCAGAGGTGTATTTCGAGGAAAAGGGCGAATGGCTCGAGCTCGGGGGGGCAGGGATCTTTAGACCAGAGGTGACCCAACCCCTCGGGATAGACTGTCCTGTTCTTGCATGGGGTTTAGGTCTTGAAAGACCGATCATGCTGAGATTGGGTTTGAGGGATATAAGGAATTTCTATTACAGAAACGACCTTTCGTTATTGAGGGAGGCGAAATGGCAATAGTAGAGTTCAGAAAAGCTGATCTGGAAAGATTGGTAGGAAGGAAGCTTACCGATAGGGATTATCGGGAAAGGATACCGATGCTAGGATGCCCTCTTGAAAAGATCGATAGGGAGAGTGTGTGGTTCGAGATCTTTCCGGACAGGCCCGATATGCTGAGCCTTGAGGGTTTTGCGAGAGCCGTAAAGCACTTCCTCGATATCGAGAAGCCGAAGATAAGCTATGATCTGATTTGGGAAGGAAAGGAGCTAAAGGTCGAGAAGGTGAGGGCAAGGCCTGAAATTGTCGCCGGAATCGTAAGGGGCATAAAGCTCACGGATGACCTCATAAGCTCTTTAATGCAAGTCCAGGAAAAGATCCACGAGACATTGGGAAGGGGCAGGAAAAAGGTCGCGATAGGTATCCACGATCTCGATAAAATAGAATGGCCGCTGCTTTACTGTGAAGCAGGTCCTGATTCGATATCCTTCGTACCTTTGGGGGATAGAAAAGAAATGACGCTTAGGGAGATTTGCCAGGCCCATCCCAAGGGTATGGCTTATGGCGGGATCCTGAAGGAAAGCAAGAAATGGCCTGTCATCCTCGACAGCCATGGAAGGGTCATCTCCTTCCCCCCGATCATAAACTCCGAGCTGACAAAGGTGACCCAAAAAACCCGAAACCTTTTCATAGACATAACAGGAACTCATCTTCCGACCCTTGAAGCAACCCTGAACACTCTGATGACGTCTTTCTGGGAAAGAGGATGCAGGCTTGAGGCTGTACGTGTCGGAAAAAGGATCTACCCTGACCTTAACCCGAGGAAGCTGAGGCTTGACCTGAGATATGCGAACAAGCTACTCGACCTGGATCTCAAGCCATGGGAACTTAAACCGCTTCTCGAAAGGATGGGTCTGGGCTATGAAAATGGCATGGTGATCATCCCGCCCTATCGTATAGACATAATGCATCAGATAGATCTTGTCGAGGAACTTGCTATTGCCTACGGCTACCATAACTTTGAGCCAAAGATACCCCAAATCCCAACCCTTGCGAAAAGGCTGGAAAGAAATGAGGTGATAGAC
>QMZZ01000060.1 GCA_003663445.1 Candidatus Aenigmatarchaeota archaeon
GACTTATCCTGGTGGAAAACTCACGGATGACCCTGACCCCGAAGGGCCAGAAGTATGCGGAAAAAATAGAGCCGAGAGACCCTGAACCAAAAAAGCTCGATCTCAAGCTTTACAGGGAAATAAGACCCAAGATGGAATCGTTAGTGAAGTATGATCAGCTTCCGATAACCATCCAGGCAGCCATCAAAAAGGTAAATTTTATAAATAAAAGGGACGGGCTCGAGGATAGAGCTATAGCCTGTTTGGGTGATGATGACTGGATGGGAATAGCTTTGGCCTTAACAGAACTGCCGGAAAGGGTAACTGTTTTCGATCTGGATGAACGGGTCCTGGAAAACGAGAAGAAGGTAGCAGAGAAATACGGGCTGGAAATAGAGGCAGTGAGGCACGATTTCAGAAAACCCCTTCCGAAAAAGTACAGGCAGAAGTATGATATTTTCATAACAGAACCTCCTGACACCCTTCCAGGACTCCTGCTCTTCTTCTCAAGGGGGCTTGAGCTTTTGAAGGGAGCAGGAAAGGCAGGATATATTGGTGTCGCTACCTATTCCCTCTCGAGGGATAAATGGCTCGAATTCGAAAAAGGTCTTCTTAAAATGGGTGTTGTGATAACCGATGCTCTTCACGATTTCGAGCCCTATGAAGTTGACGGAAAAGAGCTCGAATGGATTTCTGGTCTGCCTAAAGGGGTGAACCCGCCAAAAAAACCGTGGTATTATGCCACACTTTTCAGGGCAGAGACCACCCAGAAAGCCAAACCGCTTTATAAGGGTGAGTTCAAAACAGGGATAATCGAAGAGGTTTTCATCACCCGGATCAAGGGCTGACTATTTCTTTATGATTTTGACTTTTTTTATTCTTTGCTTATCAGCTTTTTCTACAACTATAGTTACCTTTTTGAGCTCTATTTTTTCACCCGGTTTAGGTATTCTTCCAAGTTTGTGTTCTATGAATCCTGCAAGGGTGTTAAAATGTTTTTCCCTTATTCCTATGCCTAAAAGCTTTTTTGCTTCCTCTATTGTTAACTTAGCGTCTGCTCTTATCATTTTTTCACTAATAGGTTTGATATACACCTCTCTTCTTAAGCTCTTATCGAAAATATCACCTACTATTTCTTCGAGTATGTCTTCCAAGGTGACAAGACCTCTCACATTCCCGTATTCGTCAACAACAATAGCCATGGGTGTTTCTTTTCTCTCAAATTCAAGAAATAATTCCTTGATGGGTTTGGTTTCTGGCACGAATAAGACATTTCTTGTTATATTTTTGACTTTGATATGAAGCCTGTTTCTTTTTGTATTTTTGAGTACATCATCAACATCGAGTATTCCGATTATATTGTCTTTATTTTTTAGAAAAACAGGATATCGTGAATAAGGTGTTTTTGTTACATAATCCAAAATATCTATGATTTTTTTATCACCGTCTACAAATGCTATTTCAACCTTCGGTGTCATAATATCAACAACTTTCGTCTCTTCAAATTCCAGAATGTTTTGCATCATTTGAGCTGCTTCTTTGCTCAGAATTCCTTCTTCCCTTCCCATCGTTACAATCGTTTTCAATTCTTCAGGAGAAAGCTGCTTTTCGGTCCTCGCTCCTAAAAAACGAGAGATAAGTCGTGAAATAGTTTCAAAGATTTTGGTGAAGGGTAAAAGCAGATAGCTGAGGATTTCAAGTGGTCTTGCGACCAGAAGTGAGAATCTTTCAGCACTCTCTGCAGCCATCGTCTTTGGCGTTATCTCGCCAAAGACCAGAACTAAAAATGTCATGATACCCGTCGCCACACCTATACCTGTTGATCCGAACATTTCAGTAAAAATAACAGTAGCCAAAGATGCAGAAGCTATATTAACGATATTATTTCCTATCAGAATCGTTATAAGAAGCTTATGTGGGTTCTGCTTGAGCCTGTAAAGAGCTCTTGCTCCCTTTCTTTTTTCTTTCAAAAGTGTCCTGACTTTTACCATGTTTATTGACATAAGAGCAGTTTCAGAACCCGAAAAGAAAGCAGAGAGGATAAGCAAAAATATCAATAGAAAAATCAAGAGCTCACTCATTTTTAAATTTTATTTACCTCTCTTTTTAAGATTTCCAGTATAACCTTGTTCTGGCAAATTCCTTTTCAGCCTTAAGTATCTCCTTCAGCAGATCATCTCCCTTGAGCTGTTTTGCCAGGATCCTTGAAGCTGTCTGCGGGCCTATACCCCTTCCAGCCAAACAGAGAACGGCTTGCTTTCCGTGTGAGATTACAAGGTAAGCCGTGGAAAGTATCCGATCGAGTCTCCTTTCTTCCTGCTTATTTAACCGCTTCCTCTGATTCGCTTTCCTGACGAGCTCCCCTGCCTCATCAAGTTTTCTCCAGGGAACTGCTGCGATGAGTTTCGAGCCACAGAGAGGGCATTTGAGTTCAGGTAGGTCCCTAACCTCCACGATTCGTTTCCAGCCAGCACAGTGACAGCACAAAAGCCCTATCTTGGTTTCTAAAATCCTTTCCTTGAAGGCCTTAAATATCTCTGGTTCTGGTCTGGCTAAACCGACAAGCTCCCAAGCTCTTTTGAGCCCGAGTTTTCCTAAGGGCGAGAGTCCTTCCCTGACCTCTATTCTTTTTATCCCTTTAAGTATCTCCTCTGCTCCCTCAACATCCAGTTTTTCCTGAAACAGCTCATTCAGGGTTTCCTGCCAAACCGGTGTGTCCCGGTAGGTTTCCATGAGCTTCCTCAAAAGACCCCGGCTCAAATCAGCCTTTCTCGAGATAATCCCGAACCTCTGCCCGACCTGGTAAAACCTCCATGCGAAAAGCTGGGTGAAGGGTAGGGCAAGCTCAAGGGTCTGTCTTATCCTGCCTTTCAGTTGCCTGAACCCGTGATAGCAGTCCCTCCAGCTTCCTCCCTGCCACCTCAGGATTATCCGATAGGGGTCTGTTTTAACAGCAACAGAACCGAATTTCTGGGAAAGCTTGAATGCCAGGGCTTGCCCTATGGCTTCATTTACCTGTGATCCACCACAGAGATGAATAACAGCAAAATTAAGGCTTCTCAAACCCTGGCTTTCCTTCCCCCATTCAAAAAGGATCGTTCGGTTATCCGGCATTATTAGCTGACCCTTCAGCTTCAAACCTTTCCTTATCCTTGCCACCTCCTCGGCAACCTCCTTGGGGACAGGTATGAGTTCCCCCTCCCATGCAGGGATCGCCCCTGTTAAGTCCTCTGTCGGCTCTACCAGAACCTTCTCGCCGATCTCCACGATCCTCCAGGGTCTTCCCTTGAAAATTATCACCTGATCAGGATTTCCGTGTAAGGCGACAAACTCGGCATCCAGAGTCCCGATGGGTTGCTGGGTCACAAGGTCTATTACCCTGAAATTCCTGACATCAGGAATCGTTGAGAGGTTCGAGTAATAGTAATCGAAAGCACCCTTCCTCCTTTTTAGCCAGAATCCGTCTTCCTCTGGATTGAGCCAGAGGTACCCGAGCTTTTGCATGAATCCGCAAAGATCCAGGAATTCCTGCCATCCGAGACTTTCAAAGGGCTTTGCCTTTCTTATAAGCTCAAAGGCGTCCCTAGCAGGAAGCTTATAGTGCTCGAGCAGAATCCCGCAGAGCTGGTGACAGAGAACGTCAAACGCTTTTGGATACGGTTTTACCGGCTCAAGCCAGCCCCTTTCAGCCAAGTTCAGGATCGCTCTGGATTCTAGCTCATCGTCCAGGTCTGTCACCAGGATGCATCCCTGAGATATCCTGTCTAATGAATGTCCTGACCTTCCTATCCTCTGGATGAGCTTTCCAACCTGCCTGGGAGAGCCGTACTGAAGGATGAAATCGATCCTTCCTATATCTATCCCGAGTTCGAGACTTGAGGTGCAAACAAGCCCTTTGAGCTTTCCTGTCTTCAGCCTGTTTTCAGCCGTGATTCTCGCCTCCTTGGAAAGGGAGGAATGGTGAATGTCGATTTCAAGACCGAGAAGCCTGAGCCTGGATGCCAGGATTTCCGCCCATTCCCGCGTATTGGTAAAGATAAGGACAGAATCCCTTCC
>QMZZ01000061.1 GCA_003663445.1 Candidatus Aenigmatarchaeota archaeon
GCTCGAAAGGGAGGAAGAGCTCGAGAAAAAAAGACGAGAGCTTGAAAAGGAGGCGGCAAGCCGAGAAGCAGCTCTTGGGGAGCTGAAAAGCGAGATAAGGCAGGTGAAAGCAGATCCTGAAGTTCTGAAAGAGCTGCAAGCCAAACAGGAGCAGGAAGAAAAAGTGGCTAAAGAGCTGGAAAGCCGGATAGAGGGTCTGGGGTTCCAGATTTCTGAGATTCAGGGAAGAATAGAGTTCTTAAGGGAAAATCAAGAAAAGCTCGAAAGAGCAGAAAACAAGTGCCCTGTGTGCGAAAATCCACTTCATCCCGAAAAGAAGCAGGAGATTCTGAAAGCGAAAGAGGCCGAAAAAGAAAAGCTCCAGGCAGAGCTTGAGGATAAAAAGAAACAACTGGAAGACGCTAAGGAGGAAAGGGAATCTTGCAGAAAAAGAGTGGAAGAGCTCGAAAGGAGGATGCAGGAGGTTCGGTTAGAGCTAAAGGAAGCCGAAAGGCAGAGGACGCTGAAAGAAAGGATCGAAAAGCTCGAAAGAGACCTAACAGGGCTAAAAGAAAAGCTGAAAGCCATACCCGAACCCCAGGAAAAAGAGCTGAAACAAGCACTTCAGCAACTGCTTGCTAAAGAAAGGGAGCTGGAAACCAGGGAAAGGATCCTGAAAGAATGGCTGGAAGAAAGGGGAAAAAGAAAGGAAGAGCTTCTGGAGAGGAAGAAGCTCCTGGAAAGCTATAGAAAAAGGGTTGAGGAGGATAGAAGGCTTGAAGGAGAAATGGAAAGGTTCATCCAAGTCCTGAAAGCCGTTCAGGAAAAGCTAAGGGAGGAATTCGTGAGGACCGTCAATATGCTTATGGAAAGCATTTGGCAAGAACTTTATCCCTACCAGGATTTCGATTCCATAAGACTGAACATCGATGACGATTATATACTCGAGCTGAAAGAAGCTGGAGGAGAATGGATACCGGTTGATGGGATGGCTTCTGGGGGCGAGAGAAGCCTGGCATGCCTGGCTCTCAGGATAGCTTTTTCCCATGCTTTCGTCCCGAATCTGAAATGGCTAATCCTGGACGAGCCGACCCACAACCTCGATAGCAATGCAATAGAGCAGTTCGCCAGCATCCTAAGGGAAAAAATCGACGAGTTTGCGGAGCAGATCCTGCTCATAACGCATGAAGAGAGGCTTTCAGAAGGGCTTTCCGGCCAGGTATACCGGCTGGAAAGGGAAAAGGCCGAAAACGGTCCTACCAGGATCAGCAGTTTTTAAACTTCGAGAAAGAATAAATTTTATGGACATAAAGATTGTCGTTATCCTCCATACCTGTCTGGGGCTCCTTATGGGCTGGATCAGCCTGATCCTTTCGGGTTTGATCGGAAATCTCTTCACAGGGCTTCTGGCCTTGGCTGTAGCGATCCCGCTAAAATACGGGCTTGAAAGGGCTAAAGTAGAAACAAAGTCGTGGATAGGAAACGGTTTGATAATCTATCTTTTCGTCTGGTTCGTTACCTGGACCTACCTCTATAATGTTTTACGATAGAAATCAGGCAGGAGAGATTTTGGCCGAGGAGCTGAAGAGGTTCAAGAAGGCGCTTGTTCTGGCTATACCAAGGGGAGGGGTTCCAGTAGGGTTTGCCATCGCCAAACGGTTAGGGCTGAAGCTGGCTGTGGTGGCTGTTAGAAAGCATCCGATTCCATGGGACCCGGAAGCCGGTTTTGGAGCAATTACGGCTGACGGGACTCTGGTTCTAAACCGAAGGTTAGTCAAGCAATTGGGACTTCAAAGGGCTGAGATAGAGGAGATAGCCAGAAGGGTGCTTAAGGAGGTGAAGAGAAGGGAAAGGGTTTACGGCAAAATACCGCCAGTAAAAGGAAAAACGGTCATTCTTGTCGATGACGGTCTGGCTTCTGGCTATACGATGTTAGCAGCCCTTAAGTATGTCAAAAAACTCGGCGCTGGGAGAACCCTTATAGCAGCTCCTGTTTCCTCCCTTTCTGCTTACAGGCTTTTGAAAAGGCATTCTCCAATTCTTTGCCTGCATGTCTCGAGAGAGCCTCTATTTGCAGTGGCTTCCTTTTACCATCACTTTCCTGAACTTACCGATGAAGAGGTCCTTTCATATTTAAAGCAATTTAAGTCTTAAAGGCAACATAAAATATGAGCAGAGCTCTCATAACCCTCGGTCTCTTGATAATCTTTTTGAGCATTTTCATATACTTCCAGCCCAAGATCCAGGGCCAAGTGATAGCAGCTCCTTTGGAACCCGCGAGTATTATTTTAGGAGTTGTTCTCGTTCTTTCGGGTCTTCTCCTCACCTTGAAGAGAAGGGAAGAGAATGAGGAGTAAAGCGGTTCTCGACACGAATTTTCTCTTGATTCCGTCAAAATTCAAGGTTGACATTTTTGCTGAATTAAAGGCTTTCGGCAATCCACAGCTTTTCGTCCCGGATAGCGTTCTCAAAGAGCTTGAGAAGATAGCTAGAAAGTCAGGCAGGGACTCCAGGCACGCAAGGGTTGCTTTAAAGCTCGCAGGAAAACTCAGGGTGCTTAAAAGCAAGGAAAAGCAGGTGGATAAAGAGCTGGTAAGGCTCGGAAAGCTGGGCTATACTGTTTGCACTTTGGACCGCCGGCTCATCAAGGAGCTAAGAAAAGAAGGAGCTGATGTTATATCCCTGAGACAGAAAAAAAGGCTTTACAGACTTTCTGAAAGCTTTTAAATGTTTTCTGGCATAAGATATTCATGGAATTTATTTTCATCCTCCTGGCAGCAGGATTCGCGATCCTTTGCTCTCTCATTTTCAGCTTAGAGGTACTGAGAAAAGAACCGGGAACTGCTAAGATGGCTGGGGTCTCTCAAGCCATCAAGGAAGGGGCGATGGCCTATATGGCTAGGGAATATAAAAACATCTTCATTTTCGCTATCATAATCTCGATTCTGCTTGCCATTTTCGTTAATCTACCCACAGCCGTCACCTTCTTTTTCGGCTGTTTGTTTTCTGCCCTGGCAGGATTCATTGGGATGTCTGTTTCCGTCAGGGCAAATTGCAGGACTGCCTGGGCTGCAAGGAACGGTCTTGAACCGGCTTTAAAGCTGGCAATCCGTGGAGGTGCTGTTACGGGTTTTGCTGTCACAGGTCTCGCGCTTTTGGGTGTAGCAACATTTTATCTCATCTATCAGAACCCGCTTCTAATAGTCGGTTTCGGTTTTGGGGGTTCTCTGGTTTCCCTATTTGCCAGGATTGGCGGAGGTATCTATACGAAATCCGCAGATATCGGTGCCGATTTGGTAGGAAAGGTTGAAAAGGGAATCCCTGAAGATGACCCGAGAAACCCAGCCGTCATAGCCGATCAGGTCGGAGATAATGTCGGGGATTGCGCGGGCATGGGCGCGGACCTTTTCGAGACCTATGCAGTAACTGCCCTGGGAGCGATGCTTTTGGGTGCTTTGGCGATCGGCGAAAAAGGTATAATCTATCCGCTTTTGCTGGGTGCAGGCACGATTTTCGCTTCTTTCATCGGCCTCTTCTGCATGAAGGGCAAGAGCATAATGGCAGCCCTTTATAAAGGCCTTTTAGTGACGGTTGTTCTAGCAGGCATAATCGCTTACTTCCTCCTCCCCTTCAACTATTGGCTTTGTAGCATTTTAGGTCTCGTAATAGGTCTCCTGCTTTTTGCCGTAACCGAATACTATACCTCTGAAAAATATTCACCTGTTCGCTCCATAGCTGCGTCCTCTGAAACAGGGCCAGCGACCAACATCATAACAGGTCTGGCTGTCGGCATGCGTTCGACCTGGCCTCCTGTTCTAATAATTTCGGCAGGGATCCTGCTGGCCTATTGGCTTTCAGGCCTCTACGGTCTTGCCCTTGCTGTTATGGCAATGCTGAGCCTGACAGCAACGATCATAACCCTGGATTCCTATGGACCGATAACGGATAATGCGGGTGGAATAGCCGAGATGGCGGGCCTGCCCAAGAAAATTAGGAAGATAA
>QMZZ01000062.1 GCA_003663445.1 Candidatus Aenigmatarchaeota archaeon
AAAAAGGAAGATTATGAGAAGATGCTGCAGTTATTTCGTTCTTTAGAATTGGACGACAAAGTAAAGGTAGTGCCCGGTCCTTTGGATGATCTCTGTAAAAGATGCAGTAATTTCTATAAAAATCCTTCATGTAAGGAAACATCATATGAACAAATCTATTTGAAAATGTATGGATTAAAACTCGGAAATGTGTATACTTTGAAAGAATTGCTGAGTAAATTACAAACCGATTTCAAATACTGCTTGCAAGAAAATTTGCTATCCCCGCGAAACATTTTCTGAGTTTCGGATTCCATACAACAGCGGGTTTCAGGTTGAGCAGGGCTTTGAGAAAGTCTGGGTGATAGGGTATCCTTCCAAAGAGCTTCAAATCGCAAGACCTTGCTTTCTTTTCTATCTTTTCGGTCAGCTTTAAGTTAAGATCGTACTTGTTTATCAGCAAACCGCCAGGTATTTTCAGTTTTTTGAGAAGCTCTAAAAGCCTTTCCAAGTCCGAAAGAGCTGCTGGTGTGGGCTCTGTCACAGCCAGGGCAAAATCACAACCCGTAAGAGATGCGATTACAGGACATCCTATCCCTGCCGCTGAATCTAAAAGAATGATCTCAGCCTTTTTCTTTTCGGAAAGATTTTCGGCAATCCTTCTTATCTCTGTTACTACCTTTCCTGATCCGGATTCTCCCATCTTCAGTTCACCACCAACCATAATAAAGCCGTATGGGGTTTCTGCTGTTCCGATCCTCGCATTTTTAACCAGTTCCATTTTTATGGCCCCTGGCCTGCATGCAAGCATGCATGCGCCACAACCTTCACAAAGAAATCTGTTCACCTCTGCCTTTCCGTTTACCTTTATAGCCGAAAATGCACATACTTCTTGACACTTTCCACAACCCCTGCAAATTTTCGGGTCAACCACGGCCTTTTCACTTGTAGATATCTCCCTGACGTTTGACAGGGATTTTATGCCAAAAGCCAGGGCGAGGTTTGGCGCATCCACATCACAATCAGCGACCAGGATTTTCCTCTTTTTTGAAAGTTCGACAGCCAAACTTGCAGTTACAGTTGATTTTCCTGTCCCCCCTTTTCCAGAAACCACGGCTATCATTTTGACCATTCTCTCAACCCTCCAGGCGATATTTGCACACGGAAAAGATGGCTTTCACACTTGCAGTCCGAAGAGCCGAAACCCGAAACAGGGATGCCCGATTTCGAGACCTTTTTTGCAAGCTCGCATTCTTCCAGAGGACTCAAAAAAATCTTTTCGATTTCTGCTTGGGGATGATCCAGCAGGAAGTCTATGTGCCAGAAAAGTTTTTTCTTTCTTTTTAAATGTCTCTCCAGCCTTTTTTCAAGTCCTCTCTTTCCAGAACCTACATAGAGATAAAGTCCTTTTTCGAGCTTGAAATTCTTTTTCCTCGTTTTCACGCAAACATCCTTTCTGACCCTTATCAACAGGCAATAAGTTTTCATAGGTATTTTAGAATCCTCCTGATTGATGGATGCCTGACAGGCCTTCCTTGGGAATATGCTTTCAGGATGCTTTTTGAAAAGGGTATCTTTGTGATGATTTCTGTTTTGAACTCTCCTGCAATCTTTTCTATCTCATCCTCGCTTCCGATCCCAGCTTTATTCAGAACTATTTTTACCGGGATATCCAGAACTCGGCACAATTCCAGTATCAACCTGAGATCATGAGAACCGAAGGGGGTCGGTTCGGCAACGGCAAGAGCGAGATCACAACCCAGTAAAGCTGAGATTACATTGCAGTGGGTTCCAGCAGCTGTATCGATCAAAATGAAATCGTAGGTTCCTAACCTTTCAGCCGTGTTTTTCAGCTCATTCACGACAGGGCCTGCCTCTTCCTGCCCAATTTCAAGCTCGCCTCCCAGGAAATCGAATTTTGCTTTTCCTGAATAGATTCTGCCCATCTTCCTTCTTCCTTCCTTTATCGCTCCAAAGGGACAGGCAAGCCTGCAAGCAGAACATCCTATACAAAGTTCAGGAAAGAAGATCGGATACCTGCCTTTCATCCAGAAAATTGCCTTTTCTTTACACACTTGAGAACACCTTCCGCATTTCCTGCAGATTTCAAGATCGAACTTTGGTATGAACTGCCAGACAGCTTTCACGACCTTTCTTTCTATTCCGATAAGCAGATGATCGTCGGGGCACTCAACATCAGCGTCCACGAGCAGAACGCTGTGATTTTCAGCTAAATAATTAGCAAGAGATGTTGCAACCATAGACTTCCCTGTACCTCCTTTACCTCCGGTTATGGCTATTTTCATAGCGAAACCTCCTTACAGTCATTTTCAGGGCTTTCATTTCTTCAGAACTTCCACAAGCTATCCTCACAAAGCTCTTGTCAAGCCCCCATGTGGCAAAATAGTCGCCCTGGGTCACAAGAATTTCATTCTTTTTGAGAAACCTTGCAAATCTCCCTGCCATCTTTTCTGATTCGAATTTGAGAACTATCGCGTTCGTATGGCTCGGGATTATCCTGAAACCCATTTTCTCCAAAAACTTTTCAACCTCGTGCTTCCTTTCCATCACCCTTTTCCTGAGAGCTCTGAAATACCTCTCTTCCTCCAGAGCTATCAGGGCTGAATAGACGGAAACAGAGGTTACGTTGCATAGCAACTTTTTTTCTGCCACCTTCTCGATAACTCTTTTGTTTCCAACTATGTAACCTATCCTCAAGCCGGCAAGAGAGTATGATTTTGAAAAGCTTCTTAAGATCAAGAGGTTTTGATACTTCTTTAGCAGAGGTAAGGCCGTTTTACCGAAAAAATCTATATAGGTCTCATCAACCGCCACGATAGCTTTCGTTCTTTTACAGATATTTTCTATTTCCTCATGCCTCCAGATCCCGAACGGCATATTGGGATTGCAGATGAAGATGAGAGATTTTCCCTTTATCCTCGAATCTATTTTCGGCCTGTATGCTTCTCCGTCCCATGCATCCACAACCTCGAGTTTCGATCCGTTTCTTCTGGAAGCTGCCCAAAATTCATAATAAGTCGGCTTGAATATCAAAACATTCTTGCCGAACGCCCGGGTTATCAGATCTATCCCCTCATCAACGCCGTTCACAAGTAGTATGTTCTCTTTTTTCACCTTATTCATCCTTGCCAGTTTCGAGATAAGCAGATCGTAATTTTTAGGATAGAGATTAACATCGCGAAAGGCTTCTTTGCAGAATTTCCTCAAGATCCTTTCAGGCAACCTGTCCCTGATATCGCAAAATCTCAAATCTATCATATTTCGATTATCCTCCCGACACCGTTCAAGATAAAATCATCCCCGAAGGCTTCCTGAAAAAGCTCCCTTGCCCTATCTCCAGAACAGTGGCAGGGAGCAACCTTTTTGACTCCAAGGTCCTTAAATTCCGAAATTATAGACAGGATCTCTTCATTAGAAGCGGAAAAAAGATGGAAACCTCCCAGGACCAGATAAGGATCTTCTCCTGTCAGTTCCTTGGCTTTCCTGATTATATGGACGATTCCGGGATGTGCACATCCTGTTATCACAACAAGCCCTCTCGGTGTCATTAGAAGCAGGGACTGCTCTTTCAGCCAACCACCAAGTTCACCTGTACTTGCGAGGTTCTCTGCAATTTTTTCAGGTCCGTCAATTTCCCTCACTTCAGCTCCAGCTTCTGCTATCTCCCGCTTTATCGCATCAGGAAAGGAGGCAAGAAGCCACACTGTCACATTAGGATTTCTTTCCAAAAAACCGAAAAGCCCGCCGTAATGATCCGAATGGGGATGTGAAATGAAAACCGTATCGATATCCTCTGGTTTTATTCCGAGCTTTTCCATATTCTCCAAAAGCAACCCGGAATCAGAACCCGTATCGAAAAGCAACACATGATTTCCTGTTTTTATTAAACAGGAGAAACCCCAGTCAGGTTGAAGCCCGGGCTTGAAAGGGTAGTTATCGTAAAC
>QMZZ01000063.1 GCA_003663445.1 Candidatus Aenigmatarchaeota archaeon
GAGCCAGAGATAAGGTGCGAGCTCAAGAAGATCTAAAGCCCTCTCAATCCCTCTTTCACCCTTTCGATATCCTCGAGCGGACAGAGAGCAAGGGCTATCCCTTCTGCCTCGGCTATCGTCTTTGCTATTTCATCCACCCTATTTATCCCATGAAGCACCACAAGACCTGGCTTAAGCCCGGCTATCTTTATCGCGACCAAGGGTGTCCTCCCCCTGCTTATATTGGTGAAGATAAGGGCCCTTTGATGGGTAAGGCCATAGAGCTTTGCGAGCTCTGAATATTCGAGCTGGGTTATCGCCTTTACAGAATCGATTATGCTGTATCCAAAGATATCCCCCTCACCCTTGACGATAAGCTTTGCCTTTATCCTCTGGCAAAACCTCCTGATGCTTACAGCAGAATCAAAATCGCGCCTATCTAAAAGAACCCTGTTCAGGTCTGCCTGGGGCTGGATAAAGGATTTCAGCACCTCCCCACCGCGCTTTTTATCTATCGCTATCAACCCCATCACATACCTTTTCAGCACAGATATCCCGGGTGATTTCCTTCTCCCTGACTCATAATCTGAGATGACCGAAGGGGATACCCTCAGCTCCTTTGCAAGCTCTTTCTGGGATATCTTGAATATCCTCCTCCACTTTTTCATCACCTTCTCCGGCCTCTCCGCTAGGATTATCTCCCCCAGGATATTTCCTGCAAGCCTGAGCTCTTCCTGCATTTTATGGAATTAAATAAAAAGATTTAAAATGAGAACCTACCAGAAAGGGGCGAGATGGGAGAGAGAGCTTTTGCGCTACCTGAACCATAAGGGCTTCTCTGTCGTCCGCGTTTCGGCTTCAGGAAACCAGCTCTATCCTCTTGATGTTCTCGCATTAAAGCCAGGCCTGACCCTGGCGATAGAATGCAAATCATCCCAGAAACAGCTTTTCAAGAAAGAGCAGGTGAAAAAGCTGATAGAATGGGCCGAAAGGGCCGGGGCCATACCTATCCTTGCATGGAAGCAGGGAAGAAGATGGCTTTTCCTTCCAGCCAAGTCATGGTCTGCCGGAAGCCGGGAATGGATGGAGCTAAAAGACCTTCTTATTGCCCTAATGATCTGAGAAAGCCAGAAAGCCTTTCAAGTCCCTTTTCGATAAGTTCAGGAGAAGTTGCATAGGATATCCTGATAAACCCTTCACCTCTTTTACCAAACTCTGTCCCCGGAACTACAGCAACCCTTGCCTTTTCTAGCGCCTGTTTTGCAAAATCGAAGGAGGAGAGACCAAACCGAGAAATCCTGGGAAAGAGATAAAATGCACCACCAGGTTTCCTATATTCCAACCCCTCTTTATCCAGCCATTCCATCACCATCTGCCTTCTTTTTCCATATTCCCTTACCCATCCCTGGATAAAGCTATTATCCTCTAAGCATTCAGCTACAGCGAGCTGAACAGGGGTCGATGCTGAAAGGGAACTGAAAAGATGGATCTTCACCATCGCCTTTATCAGCTTTTCAGGCCCTGATGCCCAACCAACCCTCAATCCTGGCATCGCAAGGGTCTTTGAGCATGAGTGAAGGGTTATGACCCTGTCTTCCATCCCGTTAAGGGATGCCGGAGAGATGTGCCGGAAATCACCATAAACGAACTTCTCGTATGCCTCATCCGAAATTATGATTAGGTCATATTCGTTTGCAAAATCTGCTATCTCTTCAAGCGTCTTTCGGCTGTAAACCGTCCCTGTCGGATTGTTCGGTGTATTGATGATTATCGCATTCGTCTTTTCAGGCAAGATAGCTTTTTTTGCCTCATCAACATCAAACTGCCAGTCCCTATCAAATGAAAGCGGGACTAAAAGCGGCATCCCTGAGATAAGCTCAACCGTCGGCCTATAGGTCAGAAAGCTCGGATCTGGTATGAGAACACCCTCACCCGGGTCTATAAGCACCATTAATGCCAGCAGTATCGCCTCTGTTGAGCCTGCAGTAACCACAACCTGTTCAGGTCCGACATCTATCCCGTTCTCTTTCTTGAGCTTCCTGCTTATTGCCTCCCTTAGCTCCTCCCTGCCTTCAGGCGGAGAGTACCTTGTCTCACCTTTTTTCAGCCAATAATCTATCCTCTCCAAAAGCCTTTCAGGAGGTCTGAAATCAGGCTCCCCTGGCCCAAGAGATATCACGTCCCTTTCCCTTTCTATTATACTCAGAAGCCTCCCCATCACACATCTCGGCAACTCTTCTCCCCTTTCAGCCAGGATCCTTCTCATCCATTTTAAATTTGGAGCCCGAAATTAAATATGGTACCTTTTTTCAATCCCAAATCGATCGCAGTTATTGGCGCATCACGGGACCCGCACAAACCCGGGCATGTCATCTTCAGGAACCTCTTAGAGGGTTTTAAGGGAAAGGTATATCCCGTAAACCCAAATGCAGAGGAAATTCTCGGAAAGCCCTGCTATCCGTTTATCAGCAAGCTGCCTGAAAAACCAGATCTCGCTGTTATAGCCATCCCTGCCCCCCTTGTTCCCGGGGTTCTTGATGAAGTCGGGAAGGCTGGTATTAAAGCAGCCATCATAATCTCTGCTGGATTTTCAGAGATAGGGAACCTGCAGCTTGAAAAGAGGCTGGTAAAAACGGCAAAAAAGCACGGAATAAGGATCCTTGGTCCAAACTGCCTCGGGATCTACGATCCCTATACAGGTCTTGACACGTTTTTCCTTCCAAGATACAAGCTCGAAAGACCGAAAGCCGGAAATATCGCTTTCATCTCCCAATCAGGTGCCCTCGGTTCTGTCATGCTCGACTGGATGGCGATGAAGGGATACAGGATATCCAGATTCATCTCCTACGGAAATGCCGCAGATATCGATGAGGCAGACCTGCTCGAATTTCTGGAGAAAGACAGGAAAACCCGGGTCATCTGCGCCTATTTTGAGGGGGTGAGGGAGGGGAGGAGGTTTTACCAGATAGCGAAACGCGTCAGCAGGAAAAAACCCATAATAGCTTTAAAAGCAGGGAACACCGAAGCCGGAGGAAGGGCAACACTTTCTCATACTGGCTCCCTTGCCGGCTCCCCTCAGGTTTATCAGGCAGCTTTCAAACAGGCAGGGGTAATCCAGGCAGGAGGGCTTGAAGAGATGTTCGATTTTGCCAGGACCCTTGCAACCCAACCAAAACCCAGGGGCCCCCGTGTTCTCATAATAACCAACGGAGGTGGGTTTGGCGTTTTGGCTACAGATGCGGTCGTTCAGGCAGGACTTAAGCTATCTCGGCTCTCTCATCCAGAGAAGCTGAAAAAGCAATTTCCGCCCCATGTCGTTATTTCAAATCCTATGGATCTGACAGGGGATGCTGATGCAGAAAGGTACAGGAAGGCCTTGCAAGTTGCTTTAAAGGACCCCCAGGTAGATATGATCCTGCTTATCTCTCTTTTCCAGATCCCAACCCTTACAGCAGAGATTGTCGATGTGATCCAGGAATTTTCTGGCAGGAAGCCGTTAGTTGTGGTGGCTGCTGGTGGGAGGTATACAGAGGCTCTGAAGAAGCCGTTAGAGGATTCGGGAATACCCTGCTTTTCCTATCCTGAAAGAGCAGCAAAAGCCCTGTCTGTCCTATGGAAAGGAAAATAATCTCTGTTTCCGGAACCCTGCTCGGACCTGAAAGAAGGGGATGGATGAAGAGATTTGCAAAACTGCTCGAAGGCCAAAAATGCGTTTTGGTCTGCGGTGGGGGTGACCTGGCGAGAAGATATCAGGCAGTTAGGGCAGGAGACGAAGACAGGGATTGGCTCGGAATTTATGCTACCTGGCTTAATGCAAGACTGCTTAAATGCTTCTTTAAAGA